>NZ_JBTUJH010000057.1:0-24056 GCF_058343375.1 Alterinioella sp. | reverse complement strand
GGCATAAAGAAGATCCTGCGGTGATCGCGCGCCATAAACCAGCGTCAGGCCGGCATAGTCCTTGCGGTGTTCCAGCACATGGTAGATTGCCGGCCGCAATGGGGCGAGCCCGAGCCCGCCGGCAACAAAGACGATATGGCGCCCGGTCTCAGCCGCAATCGGCCAGCCGGCACCGAAGGGTCCGCGAACGCCCACCATGTCGCCATCTTCAAGCGCGCTAAGAGCCGCCGATACGGCCCCGACCGACCGGATGGTGTGAACAAGGCGGTCCGGTCTGGCCGGATCGCCGGAGATCGAGATCGCCGCCTCGCCGATGCCGAAGGCATAGAGCATGTTGAACTGGCCCGGTTGGAACCCGGGCATGGGCCCGTCCAGCGGTTTGAGCTCCATCGTGGTCACGCCGTCCAGTTCGCTCCAGGCGCGCCGAACGCGGTAGCGCCGCGGCAACATCGGGTCCGGCTGTTCGATCCGCGCCATCACGCCGGGCCACTCCCCGGTCCGTAAAGATCCAGAAGCTGCAGGCGCAACGTGCGCAGCCGAAGCGCCATATGCGGCAGCAGGTGGCTGAACATCTGATATCCCAGCACCGGGTTGTCGTCGCATTTTTTGCGGATGCAGTCGGCCCCCAGACTGACCGCGCGAATATCGGTCAGCGCGCGGGCATCGGACATGTGCCGGTAGGGGGGCACCATCCAGGACCAGCCCAGCACATCGCCGGGGTGCAATGTCTCGACGATGATCGGTGCCCGTTCCGGGGTTGCGATTTCGACCGCGACGTCGCCGTAGCGAAGGACAAAGACCTTATCGGCCGGATCGTCCTCGGCAAAGATCCTGTCACCGGCGTGGAAATGCTCGTTGCGGGCGCAGCCGACAAGCAGCGCCAGCGTCTCCGCGTCGAAATTCCGAAACACCGGGTGGTTTGACAGAAGCTCTTCGATACCGTGGGTGCGCATGTTCTCAATCCCCGCTCTTGTCAGGCGGGTCCGCGAACAGGGCGGCCTCCGCTGTGATGTCGATGCCGACCGGGCACCAGGCAATGCACCGGCCACAACCGACGCAGCCCGATGTTGCGAACTGGTCGTGCCAGGTCGACAGTTTGTGGGTCATCCATTGCCGGAAACGCGACGATGTCGAGCGCCGGATCGGGCCACCGTGAACATAGCTGAAATCGGCCGAAAAGCAGCTGTCCCAACTGCGCCAGCGTTCGGTGTGTTCGCCGGTCAGGTCGTTGATATCGGTGACGTCGGAACAAAAACAGGTCGGGCAGGCAAGCGTGCAATTCGCGCAGCTCAGACAGCGATCGGCCACCGCATCCCATTGCGGATGGTCGAGGTTCTCGCGCAGCAGCGCCGGGATGTTTGCCACCATATGCCGGGTCTGGGCATCGGCGGCGTTGCGGGTTGCGGCCTGTGCGGCCTCCAGATGCCGCTGTTGCGGCTTTTGCACTTCAAGACGGTTCAGGATCGCGGCACCACGTGCGCTGCCGCATTCGACCAGGAACGCACCCTTTTCGCTTTCGTCCAGCTCGGTCAATGCCAGGTCAAACCCGTCATCGGCGCGCGGGCCGGTATTCATCGAGGCGCAAAAACAGGTGGCCGCCGAGCGCGCGCATTGCACCGCGACAATCAGGGTCTGCGCGCGGCGGTGGCAATAGCCGGGATCGGAAAACTCGCCATTGTCGAACACCCGATCCTGCACCGCCATGGCAGCGATCTCGCAGGAGCGCACACCAAAAAAGGCGGTTTTCGGCCAGGTCTCGGTGGCCACTTCAAGGTCAAACCCATCCGCCGTCTTCTGCGCTGACCAGAGTTTCTGGCGCGCCGGGAACAGCCATTTCTTCCAGCTTTGCGGGCCCACCACATAGTCGAACCAGCGCCCGTCGCGGCCCTGGCGCAGCCGGTAGTGGCCGCCTTCCTGTTCGTCGGTGACCCCTCGGGGAAGATCGCCGGGTTCTGAAATCTCGTCATAGACGATCGCACCATCACCCAGGCGTGGGCCGATGACGCGCCAGCCATCGTCGATCAGCGCCTGGACAAGCGCGCCGGGGTCACGGATCGTAACGGTCGTTCCTGCATGGTGAGACATGACAGATGTTTTCTCCTTCAACCTGAAACCCACGGGGGTGGGGGGCGGTCCGGCATCGGCATCACGCCCCGGCACGGCGCTTTTCACATGTCCTCGGGCACCATCTTGATCGCCCCGCACGGGCATTCGGTTGCGCAGATCCCGCACCCTTTGCAATAATCCAGATCAATCTGGAACCGGTTGCCCGGCCCAAGCTTGATCACCGCGTTATCGGGGCAGACGCCATAGCAATTGTCGCATTCGAAACAATTGCCGCAAGACAGGCAGCGGCGCGCCTCGAAAAGCGCATTGTCTTCGGTCAGGCCCTGTGCGACCTCCTCGAATCCCGATTGCCGCCGCAAGATCGAAAGCTGGCCCTGAATCTGCTTCGGCGCGTCATCATAATACCAGGTATTGAGAGTGTCGAATGTGGCAATCTCGGCCGTTTGCGGCTTTTCGAACCGGCTGCCCCGCAACCATGCGTCGATGTTGTTCGCGGCCTTCTTGCCGTGGCCGATGGCGACCGTGACCGTGCGTTCGGACGGAACCATGTCGCCGCCGGCGAACAAACCTTCGCGGCCGGTCATCATCTGCGGGTCGACCGCCACAACCCCGTCATGCGCAAGCTTGACCCCCGGCACCCGGTTCAGGAACCCGGTATCGACATCCTGCCCCAGCGCCAGCACCAGCGTATCGGCCTCCAGCGTTTCGAATTCGCCGGTCGGCTGAGGCCGTCCGTCGGCATCGATCTGCATCTTTTCCACGGTGAATGTGGTCGCGTCGATCTGCTTGATGGTCCTGAGCCAGTGGATCAGAACGCCTTCTTCCTCGGCCTCGCGGGCCTCGAAATCATGCGCGGGCATTTCCTTTCGCGTTCGGCGATAGACAATCATCGCCTCCTCGGCACCCAGCCGCTTGGCGGTGCGCGCGACATCCATCGCGGTATTGCCGCCGCCATAGACAATCACCCGGCGGCCCAGCTGCGGTGGCTCGGCACCGACCTCCATTTCGCGCAGCAGGCTCACCGCATCAAGGATGCGCCCCGCCGCGTGGGCGGGTATCTCGGTGCGCCTGGCCAGATGCGCGCCGACCGCGACGAAGACCGCGTCGAACCCGTCATCCGCGAAGGCCGCTTCGATATCATCGACCGTTGTGTTCAGTTCAAGCGTGATCCCGGTGGCAATGATCCGGTCAATTTCGGCGTCCAGAACATCGCGGGGCAGGCGGTATTTCGGAATGCCGAAGCGCATCATGCCGCCGGCCATCGGCCCGGCCTCGCGGATCGTCACCGCATGGCCAAGGCGGGTCAGATGATAGGCGGCGGATAATCCGCTGGGGCCGGCCCCGATGACCAGAACCCGTTTGCCGCTGGGGCTGGTGTCAAAAGCCGGGGTCAGCCCGTGCTGTATCGCATAATCGCCCAGGAACCGTTCCACGGAATGGATGCTGACAGCATCGTCAAGCTGGGCCCGGTTGCAGGCGGTTTCGCAGCTATGATAGCAGACCCGGCCCATCACCGCCGGCATCGGATTGTCCTGCATCAGGGCTTGCCAGGCGGCGGCATAATCGCCGCCTTCGGCGTGATAGAGCCAGTTCTGGATATTCTCACCCGCCGGGCAGGCATGGTTGCACGGTGGCAGCCGGTCGACATAGACCGGCCGTGACGTGCGCCATGATCCGGTGTGATTTTGCAGGCTGGTTCCGGGATCGAGGGTGATGGCGAAGGGATGCGGTTTCAAGGTCATGTCCCGTCCTTTGCCGGCAAAAGATCGTATATCGCGATATTGGCGTCGGCGATGCGCTGGATCGCGTCGATGGTTTCGCGATCCTCGGTCCCTTTCCTGAAGAGATGCGCGAAACGCCGTTGCAGCCGCAAGTAGTCTTCGACCGGCACCTGGCGCCGGATCTTGCCGGATGAAACCACCGCGCCATGTTCGGCCTCGAACAGCGGAAAGAGGCCGCATTCGACCGCAAGCCGGGCGATCAGAACGGTGTTTTCCGAGGCCGATCCCCAGCCGAGCGGGCAGGGCACGAAAATGTGGATATAGCGGGCACCGCGGATCTCCATTGCGCGTGCGACCTTGGCTTCGAGGTCATGCAGATGGGCGACGCTTGCGGTTGCGACATAGGGAATATTATGGGCCATGGCGATCCGGGGCATGTATTTGCCGGTGCCGAACACGTTGCCCGGCGCGTCACCCAATGCAGGCGTGGTGGCGGTTCGCGCCGCCGGCGGCGTGGCCGAGGAGCGCTGCACGCCGGTATTCATGTAAGCCTCGTTATCGTAGCAGATATAGAGCACATCATCATTGCGCTCGAACATGCCTGACAGGCAGCCAAAGCCGATATCCGTGGTGCCGCCATCGCCGCCCTGGGCCACGACGCGCACATCGGCTTTGCCCCGCATCCGCAGCCCTGCCGCGACCCCGGTGGCGACCGCAGGCGCATTGCCGAACACCGAATGCAGCCAGGGGATCTGCCAGGACGTTTCGGGATATGGCGTGGTGAAAACCTCAAGGCAGCCGGTCGCGTTGACGGCCATCAGCTTGCCGCCCGACGCCCGCATCGCCGCGTCCAGTGCAAAGCGTGCGCCCAGGGCTTCGCCGCAGCCCTGACAGGCGCGGTGGCCCGATGTGATGGTGTTTGAGCGTTCCATCGACGCCTGCACGGTGCGGCCATCCTCCGCCATCAGCCGGTTGCCCACGGTTCGGGTTCCGGTCTGATAGAACCTGATCTTTTGAGGCGCGGTTTTTTCGGTCATGGCTTTGCGTCCTCATTGGGGGGAACCCGGCGCACAAGCCCCGGATTGAGCGCCCTGAGCAGGTTTTCCGCGATTGGCCCGGATTCGCGCATTCCGGCAGCCCGGGCGATCTGCGCGCCGACCGCCTCGCGGTTGAGATCCAGAAAGGTGACGTCATCAAGCGCCTGGCTGGCGGCGCGGCGGAACACATCGGTCAGCGACGCGCGGGTGATCGGCCGCCCGCCAAGCCCCGCGATCACGGTGAGGACGGGCATTGCCTCGCCGCGCAGCGCCATCCGCACATTGGACGCCAGAATGCCGCCCAGGCCGGGTGCCAGGCTTTTCTCGACACAGATGATGCGGTCGGCACCGGCCAGCAGGTCGTGCAGTTCGGCCAGCGGGAACGGCCGGAACGAACCGATGGTCACGCAGCCGATGCGGACCCCTGCCGCGCGTTCGGCATCGACGACATCCTTGATGGTGCCGTTCACCGAACCCAATGCGACGACGATGGTTTCGGCATCTTCGCAACGATAGGGGCGCAGCAGACCGCCCGAGGCGCGGCCAAAGGCGGTTTCGAATTCCGCCGCGATACGGGGAATGACCTCAAGTGCGTCGACCTGTTTCTGATGCGCGAGATAGCGCACCTCGGTAAAGGCCTCCGGGCCGACCATGGCACCGATCGAATAGGGGTTGTCGATGTCGAGCTGCTGCACCGGCACAAAGGGCGGCAGATAATCGTCAACCTCTGCCTGCGTCGGAATGTCGAGACGTTCATAGGCATGTGTCAGGATGAAACCATCGACGCAGACCATGACCGGGCAGGACAGTTCCTCGGCAAGACGAAAGGCCTGGATATGCAGGTCGGCCGCTTCCTGGTTGGTTTCGGCATAAAGCTGAATCCAGCCGGCATCCTTCAGCGCCATGCTGTCGGAATGGTCGTTCCAGATGTTGATCGGCGCACCGATCGCCCGGTTGCCTACGGTCATCACGATGGGCAGCCCCAGACCGGCGGCGTTATAGACGGCCTCGGCCATGAACAAGAGCCCCTGGCTGGCAGTGGCGGTGTAGGCCCGCGCGCCGACCGCAGAGGCACCGATTGCCACCGACAGCGCCGCAAATTCGGATTCGACATTGATGAATTCGCAGTTCTCCAGATCGCCGGTCCTGACCAGCGCGCCGACGCCTTCCACGATATGGGTCTGCGGCGTGATCGGATAGGCGCAGACCACCTGCGGCCGACACAGGGCCACCGCCTCGGCTATCGCTTGTGATCCTTCGATCTGTCTGAGCATGTCTGATGTCCTCAGCTGGAAAGCACGGCTTCATAGGTTTCGCGCGCGGCGGCGGCATTGGCGTCACCGACCGGACCGGCAAATTTCTCATGGATGGCGTCAAGCACCGCAGCGATGCCCAGGGCCTGTGTCAGCGCCACGAAACCGCCCAGCAGAGCGGCATTCGCGACCGGGCGCCCGGTGTGGCGCAGGGCGATCTCTGTCGCCCCGACACAGGCAACATGGCCCTGCGGCAACGCCGCGGCAAAATCACCGATCCCGAGGGCCCGAACGTCGCGCCTGGAATTGATCAAAAGGAAACCATCCGGCTTGAGACCGGCAAACACATCAACCGAATGCAACAATGTCGGATCCTGGATGATCAGCGCATCGGGATCCATGATCGGTTCGCGGAGCCTGATTTCGGTGTCGGCCAGGCGACAATATGAAGCGACGGGTGCCCCCATGCGTTCCGAGCCGAAACTGGGAAATGCCTGCGCATGCCTGCCCTCGTCAAAGGCCGCCACGGACAGCAATTCGGCGGCGGTCACGACACCCTGCCCACCCCGCCCATGCAACCGCATCTCAAACACGCGCCCCCCCCCGTCTGCCGCCCAGTTTGGCAGTCGCATCGCGGCTTTCATTGATATGCATCAAGGCGCAGGGCGATTTGGTCTAACGCATTGATAAAGCCTGTTATTTGCGGCATTCAATGCGCCGCTGCCAGCCTGTCCCGGTAATTCCGGCCGTCGCCCCCGCGCGCAGCCAGGAGCGCTTGACATGGACATTCGTAATTCTACAATTCGTATCGAGATCTCGAAAATGCATCGCTCAGGCGAACAAAGCCGGTCTCTCGTTGATATGGATCAATGATGGCGCGGACGGTTCCCTGTATCCCTTGAGCTGTCTGAAAATGTCCGTCCCCGATGCAGAGACTGGCGAAAACGACCATGTGTCGGGGCTACGGCCTGGAGAGAGCGGTTTCGGCTCAGCGCATTAGCCATGGTGAGACGTTGCCGTCCAAGTTTGAGTTGGGGGGACGAATCATGCCCGAATCCGAATTCCTGAGTGCCCGCAAGACCGAGCCTCGCTCGCCCCGTCGCCATGATGGGCAGCCGATCTTTCGTCATGTTCTGGCCTGTGTGAATGGCTCTGCCGCCTCGCGGGCCGCATTGGCCCATGCTGCGGCGATCGCATCGGCGACCGGTGCGCGCCTGACCGCGATGCGGGTGCTGGAGCCGCCGGCGGAGCAGGTGTCAACCGATCCGGTCGAATGGCGGCTGCGCCTTCGCGATGCCGAGGTGGAGCTGAAACGCGACCTGCTGGAATGTGCTGATTCCGATGCCAAAGCCGTGGTGATCAGCGGACAGGCCGCCGAATGCATCTGCGCCTGGGCCCGCGACAATGGCGTCGATCTGACGGTTCTGGCCGCGACCGACGATAGCAACTGGCCGTTTTCCGGGCTGGGCGGCACCGCGCGTCGTGTGGCGGAGGCGACCAACAGTTCGGTGCTTCTGGTGCCTCGATCAGAATCTGGCGATGCCACCATACGCTACCGGCGGGTGATGGCACCGCTGGACGGTTCGCCGCGGTCGGAATGCGCCTTGCCGATCACGATGGCGATCGCCGCCGCCCATGAGGCCGAAGTCGTGCTTGTCCATGCGGCACCAAATATCGAGCTTACCGAAATCGGGCCGGTCGAGGCGGAGGCCGTCGCGCTGCGCGACCAACTGCGCCACCGCAACGAACTGGTTGCCGAAAAATACTTCAGGCAGGTGAAATCCCGCTTGCCGCCCAGGCCGGCCGCGACACGGACGCGGGTGCTGGCGAGCGGAGATCCGCGCCATGCGCTGGCGCGGGCCGCGGTGGCGGACCGTTCCGACATCATTATTCTGTGCTCCACGGGTCTCGGCGCGCATCCGGATCTTTCCATGGGCAGCGTCGCCGAATACCTGATCAGCCATGCCGACAAGCCCATTCTTCTCGTCCGAACGAACGAGGGGACGCTGCCGCAGACATATCGGCGTGCCGAGGACGCGCCGGCAGTGAGACTGCCGGGCCGCGCGTTGAATTGACGTCCGATGCCGAACCGGACGGCGCGCTGGCGCTTGTCCAGGCGGCCCTGCGGCTGCATCATGACATTGACGGAAACCGACCCGGCCCGGTGCCGGTCTTGCGCGAGATTTCAGCGATTATCCCCTGGCTGGGTCGGGCCCGCCAGATTTGTGCCGCGCCGCCGCATCATGCCGCCAAGGCCGCCGAGTGGCTGCTGGACAATGAATTTCACGTGCGGCGCGCCGTCCGGCAGGTGCAAGAGGACATGCCAGCCGCCTTCTTTCGCCGGCTTCCCGCCCTCGCCGCAGCCCAATACCGGGGAATTCCGAGGGTCATGGCTTTGGCCCGGGGGTTTCTGGATGCTGCGCATATGCAGGTCAGCATCACCGGAATGGCCGAGTTTGTCACCGCCTATCAGCAAAAAGGGCCGTTGACGATCGCCGAGCTGTGGGCCTTTCCCGCGATGCTGCGCCTCGCCTGCCTGGAAACACTGGTGCATGCATTTGACGATCTTCTGCCCGATCTCGCAGCACCGTTCGGGCGGACGCCCGGGCGGCTTGCGCATGAGGCGCTTGACCCGACCGAGGCGGTATCGCGCGCGATTTCGGCACTCATGGCGGTGTCGAACACGTCCTGGAAGGTGTTCTTTGAAAAGGTCAGCCGGGTCGAGGCGATCTTGCGGGATGACCCTGCCGGAATATACCAGGAAATGGATTTCGATACGCGCGACCGGTATCGCAAGGCTGTCGAGGAGATTGCCGCCGGAGGCCGGGTTTCTGAGTGGAGCGTGGCTGAAACCGCGCTGAAACTCGCGCGGTCGCATGCCGGGGCACCGCGCCGGGGCCATGTCGGATGCTGGCTGGTCGCCGAGGGGCGGGCCGAATTGGAGCGGGCCGTCGGTTTTCGGGTTCCGCCCGTTGCGGCGCTGCGCCGATGGGCGCTGGCGCATGCCGGCATCAGCTATGGCGCGGCATTGGCCGGGTTCGCCATTGCCGCGCTCGCCCTTCCGATCGGGCTTCTGGTCTATTTCGAGGCGGGTATCGCGGCCTGGGTGGTCGGGCTGCTATTGTCGCTCATGCCGGCGATGATTATCAGCGTCACGGTCACGCAATGGATCGTCACGCAACAGGTGCCGCCGCGTGTATTGCCGAAGATGGATGTCGAACGCGGCCTTGGCGCGGATATGGCTGCGGCGCTGGTGATGCCGGTGATTCTGCGCGACCGGGGCGATGTCGCGCCGTTGATCGAGCGGCTGGAGACGCATTGGCTGTCCAATCCGGACCCGCTGATCCGCATGGCGCTGCTGAGTGACCTGCCCGACGCCGATGCCGAGCGTGTGCCCGAAGATGCGCTGATCGAGGCGGCTCTGGTTGCCGGTATCCGCGGCCTGAACGCGCGCTATCCCGATCAGGCCCCGTTCGTGCTGCTGCATCGGGCACGACGCTGGAACCCGGTTGATCGGATCTGGATGGGGTGGGAACGCAAGCGCGGCAAGCTGGAAGAATTCGCCGGCTTCATCCTGGGCCACCTGCCCGATGCCTTTGCCCTGCGCGAGGGTGACATTGGCGCGCTTGGCGGGATCCGCTTCGTCGTCACGCTTGACGCCGACACCACGGCACCGCCGGGCGCGGTAAACCGGCTCATTGGCACTCTGGCCCATCCGCTGAACCGGGTGGAATTCGACCCGGTGTCGGGAAAGCCGCTATGCGGTTACACGTTTGTTCAGCCCAGGGTCGAAATTTCGCCCGGCGCGGGGGCGCGTTCGCTGTTTACCCGGCTTTATACCGGCGACACGGCGATCGACATCTACAGCCGCGCTGCGTCAGATATCTATCAAGATCTGTTCGGCGAAGGCATATTCACCGGCAAGGGGGCCTTTGACGTCGAAGCCTACCATGGCTGCATCTGTTCGAATGTGCCGGAAAATGCGCTGCTTAGCCACGACCTGTTCGAGGGCCTTCACGGGCGCGCGGCACTGGCCAGCGACATCGTTTTTTATGAAGATTTCCCGTCGAATTACCTTGCCTATGCCCGCCGCGCCCATCGTTGGATCCGCGGCGACTGGCAGCTTCTGCCCTGGCTTGCCGGGTCGGTGCCGGACCGCCGCGGCGGTCGTCGGCCCGGCCGCCTGTCGGCGCTGGACCGCTGGAAGGTCTTCGACAATCTGCGCCGCAGCCTGATCCCACCCGCGCTGGTCGCCTTTGCCGCGGCCGGATGGCTGATGTTGCCGGGGCAGGCCCTGATCTGGACGGCGATGACCATCGCGGCACCGGGCGCGTATCTGTTCACCGAGCTGGTGACCAATCTGGCGCGCGGGCGCCGCCGGAACACCGCACGCGCCACGCTGCGCAGGCTGGCGGATCATGGCGGGCGCTGGTTGCTTGCCATCGTCTTCATGGCGCATGAGGCCGTGCATGCAATGGATGCGATCATGCGGACGCTGTGGCGGGTCTATGTCTCGCGGCGGCGCTTGCTGGAGTGGGTTTCGGCGGCTCATTCGGCGGCGCAGGTTTCGGAACGACGGCTCGGGATCTGGTCCGAGATGATCTCGGCACCGGTGCTCTCGGTTGCGCTGGCGCTGATCCTCGCCCTGGTCGACCCTGTCGGCCTGCCGGGTGCCGCGCCGCTTTTGCTGCTGTGGTTCCTTTCGCCCGAAATCGCCCGACTGATAAGCCGACCGCGACAAACAGTGGCCGAGAGGCTGGGAGCAGAGGACCGGCTATACCTGCGCCAGGTCGCGCGGCGGACCTGGCTGTTTTTCGAGACCTTCGCCGGACCCGACGACAACTGGCTGCCGCCCGACAACTATCAGACCAGCCCGCACGAGGAGACCGCGCATCGCAGTTCTCCGACCAATGTCGGCATGCTGTTTCTCTCGTCCTTGACCGCCTGGGATCTGGGCCATATCGACCTGCGCGAATTCACCACACGGATGACTTTCGCGCTTGATGCGCTTGACCGGCTTGAAAGCCATGCCGGTCATACCCTCAACTGGTTCGACACGAAATCGCTCAAGTCGCTCGAGCCGCGCTACGTCTCGACAGTCGATAGCGGCAATCTGGCGGTGAGCCTTGTTGCGCTGAGCGAAGGTTGCCGCGCGGCGGCCCGGGGCCCGGCGATGTCGCCCGCGCTGTGGAGCGGCCTCGCCGATGAGATGCGTTTGTTGCGCGCGGCCCTGTCCGCCCTGCCCGAGACGGATCGGGGTGCCCTCTGCAAGCGGCTCGACGCGATTATTGCCCGGCTGCCCGAGATCCAAAGCGCGCCGGAAACCTGGCGGGCGGCGCTGGCCGGGTTTGGCACCGGCGACTGGCAAGACGTGCAGAGGCTGCTGACGCAATCGCTCGACAAGGAGGGCCTGAGCGATCCGCATGAGGTGCTTCTCTGGCTGGAGCGCGCCAATCATCGCCTGGCGTCGATGCAGCGTGATATCGACGCGCTGGAACCCTGGCTTTCTCTGGCGGCCACGCCACCTGCCGGACCTGGCGCGGTGCAGCATCTTCTTGAGGCGCTGCCCGGTCCCGACTGCCCGCTCGACGAGATCGCGGCAAGGATCGGCCGCGCCCGGCTGGCGCTGTCGGATCTGGCATCCGGCGATGCCGACAGCCGAGGCTGGATCAAACAGATGAATGCGGCGCTCGACCAGGGGGCGGCCCATAGCGCCGAGCTTTGCGACAGCATCAACAGCATCGCCGTGCGGGCGCGGGCGCGGGCCTTTGGCATGGATTTCCGGCCGCTTTACGACATGTCGACCAAGACGTTCTTCATTGGCTACAATCTGGGTTCGGAGCGCCCCGATCAGCACCATTACGACCTGCTGGCCAGCGAGGCGCGGCTGGCAAGCTATTTCGCGATCGCCAAACGCGATGTGCCGGTCGAACACTGGTTCCATCTTGGACGGCCCATCGCCGAGGCGGGTGGCGCGCTTACGGCCTTGTCCTGGAACGGGTCGATGTTCGAATACCTGATGCCGACGCTGTTGTTGCCCAGCGATGCCGGGCGGCTTTTGGGGCAGAGCGAACGGGCCGCCGTTGCCGCGCAGCGGCGCTATGGCGAAAAGCTCGGCCTGCCCTGGGGCGTGTCCGAATCCGGCTACGCCGCCCGCGACGCCGCGCATCGGTATCAATACCAGGCCTTTGGCGTGCCCGGTCTTGGCCTGAAACGCGGCCTGGCCGAGGATTACGTGGTCGCCCCCTATGCCAGCGCGCTGGCGCTGGCGGTCGCGCCGGTCGCGGCGGCACGCAACCTGCGTCGGCTGGAGGCGCTTGGCCTGTGCGGTCGATACGGCTTTTTCGAAGCGGCGGATTTCACTCCGGACCGGCGCCCGGATCAGGGGGGTTTTACGCCGGTGCGGTCTTTCATGGCCCACCATCAGGGCATGATCCTGGCAGCGATCGGAAATGTTCTGAACGACAACATCCACGTCCGGCGGTTCGGGGCCGAGGCGCATATGCGCGCGACCGAATTGCTGTTGCAGGAGCGGGTGCCCTGGGAATTCCCTCCCGAACAGGCGACAGAGCCGGAAACCGACACGCCCGACCTTGCCCGCGCGCCGACGCCGGTGTTGCAGGACTGGCCCGCGCCGGACCATCCGACGCCACAGCTTCACGTCATCGGCAATGGCAGTCTCGCATCCTGGATCACCGATACCGGCGGCGGTGCGCTCAGCTGGCGCGGCCAGGCGTTGACGCGATGGACAGGCGATGCCGGCAGCCGCGTCGGCGACACGCGGATCTATCTCTGCGAGCGTGAAAATGCGGCGGTCTGGTCGCTTGGCGGAGGCCGGTCGGACGCCTCGGAAGAGATACGTTTTCACGCCCATAAGGCGGTGTTTCACGACCGCGTCGATGGTCTGTCGGCCAGTCTGGAAATCGCGATCGCGCCGGGCGACGATGTGGAGTTTCGCACCATTACCCTTTTCAACCACAGCGACCGGACGCGCGAGATTGATCTGACCAGCTACAGCGAGGTGGTGCTGGCACCGATGGCCGCCCATGACCGGCACCCGGCGTTCAGCAAGCTCTTTGTCCGCAGCGAGCGTCTGGACGCGCTGAACGCATTGCTGTTCACCCGACGCCCGCGGCGACCGTCGGACCGGCCGCCGGTTCTGGTTCACCGGCTGCTGACCGCCGATGCCGCCGCGATGCCCGCCGGTTTCGAGACCGACCGCAGGGCGTTCCTTGGCCGCCATGGCGATACCGAACGGCCGCCGGGCGCGACCGGCGCGCTGGCGGGCGGCGCGGGGTGGACGCTTGATCCGGTGATGGCGCTGCGGGCGCGGATCGTTCTGGCCCCGGGGGCGCGCACGCAGGTGGCCTTCGTGACGGTCGCCGCAGGGTCGCGCGAAACCGCGATCGAGATCGCCGAACGCTACGCGACGATGTCTGCGCTGGAATGGGCGCTGGAAGATGCGCGGCGTTCCGCGGCGCTTGAGGCGCACCGTCTGGGTCTCGATTCGCGGGCATTGGCCGGGGCGCAGGCGCTGTGTTGCGATCTCGTCTTTCCGCGCCCGCCCGCGCAGGTGCTTGCGGTCGCCACCAAAACCGGCCTTCCGGCCCAGCCGCAATTGTGGAGCATGGGCCTGTCCGGGGATCTGCCGATCATGCTGGTTCGAGTGCTGGACGATAGCAAAGCCCGGCTGCTGCCGGCGGCTGTCCAGGCGCATCAGTGGTGGCGGCGGCGCGGCCTTCGCGTTGATCTGGTGATCCTGCGCGAAGGCGCTTCGGGCTATCAGGAGCCGATCCGCGAAGATCTGGCCACGGCGTTGCGTGAGGCTGGCAACGCCGACGGGCTTGGAGGGCCGGGGGGGGTTCATCTTATCGCCGCAGACCGGCTTGGCGCGCCCGAGCGGAGGGCGCTTGAGGCGGCGGCGCGGCTATCGCTTGACGGCGCGGCGCAGGCGCTTGGCGATGCGGTGACTTTGCTGCGACCGGTGCGCGCCGCACCGCCGCGTTTTCAGCCGGTCGGGCCGCCACCCGAGCCTGCGCCCGCGCCCGAACTTGCGCGGCCAACCGATCTCATCTTTGACAACGGCTATGGCGGCTTCGCGCCGGATGGCGATTATGTGATTCATCTTGCGGGCGGGCGCCGGACCCCGGCCCCCTGGTGCAATGTCCTGGCCAATGAAAGCTTCGGGTCGATCGTGTCGGAGGCGGGGCTGGGTTTTACCTGGTGCATCAACAGTGGCGAGCATCGCCTTACGCCCTGGTCGAATGATCCGCTGCTGGATCCGCAGGCCGAGGCTCTGTATTTGCGGGACGAGGAAACCGCGAAGATCTGGACCCCGACACCGCTTCCGGCGGGCGGCAACGGTTCTTGCCGGATCCGCCACCATCCGGGGGTGACGACCTGGCACCGCAACGGCGAAGGCCTTGAGCAGAGTCTCACTGTCTTTGTCCCTCCCGAGGCTCCGGTAAAGCTGGTGCTTCTGAGCCTGACCAATTCGGGCGATCGCGGGCGCCGGTTCACGGCCACCTATTACGCCGAATGGCTGCTTGGCGCGCTGGCCAGCGCGGCGCGGGCGCATGTGGTTTGCGGCTATGATGCCGAAAGCCGCGCCCTGATTGCGCGCAATGGATGGAATCCCGAATTCGGCGACCGCACGGGTTTTCTTGCCGCCAGCCGCCCACCCCATAGCCTGACCTGCGACCGCGCGGCGTTTCTTGGCCACCGGGGTGATCCCGCCCGCCCGGCCGGTCTGACGGCCTGGAGCCTGGACGGAACGCTGGACGGCACCGCCGATCCTTGCGCGGCGTTTCAGGTTCATATAGATCTCGCGCCCGGCGCGACCGAGGACGTGGTTTTCGTGCTGGGCGAGGGCAGCGACCCTGCCGAAGCCGCCCGGCTGGCCGCGCATTGGAGCGATGTCGGCAGGGTGAAACAGGCGCTGGCCGCGAACCGGGCCGTCTGGCAGGAGCGGCTGGGTGCCGTCACCGTCCGAACGCCGGACCCGGCCTTTGACCTGATGGTCAACCGGTGGCTGGTAAACCAGACCATCGCTTCGCGCATTTTTGCGCGGGCCGGGTTTCACCAGGCCGGCGGTGCCTTTGGGTTCCGCGACCAGCTTCAGGACATGATGGCGCTTTTGTTGATTGATCCGCAGCGGGTGCGGGCGCATATTCTCGACTGCGCCTCGCGCCAGTTCGAAGAGGGCGATGTGCTGCACTGGTGGCATCCGCCTTCGGGCCGGGGCGTGCGGACGCGCTGTTCGGATGATCTGCTGTGGCTGGTCTATGCCACCGGTCGCTATGTCAGTGCGACCGGCGATGCCTCCATCCTGGCCGAGACCGTGCCGTTTCTGTCCGCCCCGCCACTGGCGGAGAATGAGGAAGACCGCTACGCCCAATTTGACTCCGGGGCCGAGCCGGCGACGCTGTTCGAACATTGCCAGCGGGCGCTGGAACATGGCGTTACATCGGGGGCCCACGGATTGCCGCTGATCGGGACCGGCGACTGGAACGATGGCATGGATCGGGTCGGCAATGAGGGGCGTGGCGAAAGCGTCTGGCTTGGCTGGTTCGCGGCCGTCTGCGCCGATGCCTTTGCCGATATCGCGGCCGAGATCGGGCAGCCCCATCTGGAAGGGCTTTGGCGGTCCCGGGCAAAGGGCCTTCGCCGTGCCGCCGACGCGGCCGGTTGGGACGGCGATTGGTATGCCCGCGCCTTTGCCGATGACGGCCAGCCCTGGGGCTCGAAGGAATGCGATGAATGCCAGATCGACAGCATAGCCCAGTCCTGGGCGGCGCTTGCCGAGGGGCCTTCATCTGAACGAAGCGCAGCCGCGGTCGCTGCGGCGACGGCGCGGCTGGTTGATCGCGACGCACGGCTTGTGCGCCTGCTTGCGCCGCCCTTTGATCAAACACCGCGCGATCCGGGATATATCCGCGCCTATCCGCCGGGCGTGCGCGAAAACGGCGGCCAGTATACCCATGCCGCCGCATGGCTGGGTCTGGCGCATGCGAAACTGGGGGATGGCGACAGTGCCTATGCGATTTTCGATCTGATCAATCCTGTGCGCCGCAGCGCCGGGCCGGATGGCGCAGAGCTTTACCGCGGCGAACCCTATGTCCTGCCCGCCGATGTGCGTGGTGCCGAACCCGGGATCGGCGAAGCCGGGTGGACATGGTATACAGGGGCCTCTGGCTGGGCGTGGCAACTCGCCATTCACGGCATTTTCGGTCTTGGCCTGCACCGCGGGCAGCTTACGATTTCGCCTCGGCTGCCGAAGCAATGGGGGGGGGCCGAGATCCGGGTCAAAGGACCCGACGGGACGCTGATTGTCAGCATCGAAGACCCCGATAATCTGGGCAGCGGCCAGGTTGATCTTGCGGTCGATGGCCTGCCGGTCGATGCGGATCACATCGCCTTTCCGACCGATGGTGCCACGCGGCGCGTTACCGCGCGTCTGCGGCTGGCGGCAACGCCATGACACCCGGTGGCACGACCAAAGGGTCCCCGCATGTCATGGCGGGCCGGCCACCGGGTGGCAGATGCGCGCCATGAGCCACGCCACAGCAGAGCCGGGCGGGCCCGCGCATCGCCTGCGCCCGATCCCGGCAACGTCATTCCCGAAGACGCCAGCAATATGGAGGCGCTGCTGGTGCCCGGCTATTGGCGGTATTGCCGGCACCGTCTTGCCTGCCTGCACACCCGACAAGGACGCGTTTGCCGGATATTCCAGGGGGTCTGAACAGCCGACGGTTTGCGCGCCTCGTTGACCGAGATCAAGGCGGTCGACGGCAATATCGCCCAGTATCGCCCAAGCCCAAGCCCAAGATCGCCCAAACTCAAGATCGCCCAAACTCAAGATCGTAGGAGCAAGAGATGACCGCACTGGATCGCCAACTGATATGGTTCGAG
Organism: Alterinioella sp.; assembly: GCF_058343375.1. NCBI lineage: Bacteria > Pseudomonadati > Pseudomonadota > Alphaproteobacteria > Rhodobacterales > Paracoccaceae > Alterinioella > Alterinioella sp. Next base: position 7,067 of record NZ_JBTUJH010000057.1, on the reverse strand, counting down.
GATGTTTCGCTCGGTGATGTGGGCCTGGTGGGCGGCAAGAACGCGTCTCTGGGCGAGATGATCGGGGCATTGCAATCGCGTGGCATCCGGGTGCCGGGCGGTTTTGCGACCACGGCGAAGGCGTTTTGGTCATTTCTGGCGGCCAATGACCTTGACGCAGTCATTGCCGAGCGCCTCGATGCGCTGGCGAAGGGCCGCATCAGCCTGCACATGGCGGGAACCGAGATCCGGGCGGCCATCATCGCCGGCGACTGGCCACAGGAGACCGAAGCAGATATCCGCGCCGCCTATGATGAACTTGCGCGGCGCGCGGGCCGCCCGGACCCTTCGGTCGCGGTCCGTTCGAGCGCGACAGCCGAGGATCTTCCCGATGCCAGCTTTGCCGGCCAGCAGGAGACCTTCCTGAATGTTCGCGGCGCGGATGCGCTTTTGAACGCCTGTCGGCGCTGCTACGCATCGCTTTTCACCGACCGGGCGATCACCTATCGCAAGCTGAAGGGTTTCGATCGCGAAAAGGTGGCGCTTTCGGTCGGTGTGCAGATGATGGTGCGCTCGGATATCAGCGGATCGGGGGTGATGTTCTCGATCGACACCGAGTCGGGCTTCGACAAGACCGTGCTGATAAATGCCGCCTGGGGTCTGGGGGAGACCGTGGTGCAGGGCACCGTCGATCCGGATGAATATCAGGTCTACAAGCCCTTTCTCGACAATCCCGATCTGGTTCCGATCGTCGCCAAATCGCTTGGCGCGAAAGAAAGGAAGATGATCTATTCCAAGCTGGCCGAAGGCCCGACCCGGACGGTCCCGACCGCCAGGGCCGAGAGAGAAGCCTTTGTCCTGAATGACCAGGAGATACTGGAACTGGCCCGCTATGCCTGCATCATCGAAGACCATTATGGTCAGGCGATGGACATGGAATGGGCCAAGGATGGCGAGACGGGAGAGTTGCACATCGTTCAGGCGCGGCCCGAGACCGTGCAGTCGCGGTCGGATGTCGGCGCGATCAGAACCTACAGGTTGAAATCTGCCGGGAAAAAGATCGTCGAGGGTCTCAGCGTCGGTGAGGCGGTGGCGACAGGCGAGGTTTGCCTGTTGGATTCCGCCGCCGATATCGACCGTTTCGTTGATGGCGCGATCCTGGTCACCGCGAATACCGATCCTGACTGGGTGCCGGTGATGAAGCGCGCCGCAGCAATCATCACCGATCACGGCGGGCGCACCTCACATGCCGCGATTGTCAGCCGCGAACTTGGGCTGCCCGCAATCGTGGGCACCGGTAACGCAACACATCTGCTGCATGACGGGCAGGAGGTTACGGTCTCCTGCGCCGAGGGCGATCACGGCTATGTCTATTCCGGCATCGCCGAATACGAGATCAACGAGGTCAAGCTCGATGTCGTGCCGAAGACCCGCACCAAGGTCATGCTGAATATTGCAGACCCCGCCGCCGCGGCGCGGTGGTGGCGGCTGCCGGTTGACGGGGTTGGGCTGGCGCGAATGGAGTTTGTGATCAACAACGCGATCCGGGTCCACCCGCTGGCGCTGGCGCGGTTTGACGATTTGCGCGATGAGGCCGTGCGCGACGAGATCACGCGACTGACCCGCGGGTATGAGAACCGGACCGATTATTTCGTCGACAAGCTTGCCATGGGCCTGTCGCGCATCGCGGCCACCTGGTTTCCGCATCCGACAATTGTGCGGATGAGTGATTTCAAGACCAATGAATATGCAGAGCTTCTGGGGGGGCGTCAGTTCGAGCCACATGAGGAAAACCCGATGATCGGGTTCCGCGGCGCGTCACGATATTACTCGGATGCCTATCGCGACGGGTTCGCGCTGGAATGCCGGGCGATCCGCCGGTTGCGCGAAGAGATGGGGTTTCGCAATGTCATCGTGATGATCCCGTTTTGCCGGTCCCCCGAGGAGGCCGACAAGGTTCTGGCCGAAATGGCCGCGAACGGGTTGGAGCGCGGCGTCAACGGTCTTGAGATCTACGTGATGTGCGAAATTCCGTCGAACGTTATTCTGGCCGAGCAATTCGCCAAGCGGTTCGACGGGTTCTCGATCGGGTCGAACGATCTGACGCAGTTGACCCTCGGCATCGACAGAGACAGCGAAGCGCTGTCCGATCTGTTTCGCGAACGTGATCCTGCCGTGCTCTGGATGATCGAGACGGTGATCAGGCGGGGCCATGAGGCGGGCGCGAAGGTCGGCCTGTGCGGTCAGGCCCCCAGCGACGACCCGGAATTCGCGCGCCTCCTGGTTGCCGCCGGGATCGACACGATCTCGGTCACTCCGGACAGTTTTCTGACCGTGAAATCACACGTCGCCGCAGCCGAGAAGGATATGAGTTGAAAGGCCCCGCGGCGCGGCCCCGCGACCATCTCGACCTGCGATGCCGGATTGTTTTCAGAGGCCGCCCCACCGGGCTGGCCGATTGCGGTTCGCAAAGAGAATTCCCTGTCGCGGCGCAGCCATGGCACCGCCTCCACCCCTGACCGGTCATCAGCCGAGCGCGGATCTCAGCGCGGCGATCACCCGGTCCTGTTTGTCATCGTCCAGCCCAAAGTAGAGCGGGATCGAAAGCGCGCGGTCGTAATACCATTCGGAGACCGGGAAATCACCGCGCCGGAAACCGAGATTCTGATAATAGGGCTGTGTATGGACGGGTTGGTAATGCACGTTGACGCCGATATTGGCGGCCCGCAGATGATCAAACACCGCGCGCCGGGTGCGGTTGGTCTTGTCGGTATCAATCAGGATCGGGTAAAGATGCAGCGCTGATCGGCTGTCGGGGCTTTGCCAGGGCCGGACAAGCGGCAGATCGGCCAGAAGATCATCATAGCGCCGGGCCATTTTTCGACGATGGGCCACAAAATCAGTCAGTCGCCCCAGCTGCGTCACGCCAAGCGCTGCCTGCATCTCGGTCATCCGGTAGTTCAGCCCCAGGGCGACCTGATCATATTCCCAGGGCTCTGCGTCCTGACGCTCCATCAGGGCCGGATCACGGGTCACGCCATGGCTGCGGAACAGGCCCATGCGGTCGGCCAGCGCCTTGTCTTTCGTGGTGGCAACGCCGCCCTCGGCGGTGGTGATGATCTTGACCGGGTGAAAGCTGAAAACGGCAATGTCGGAATAGGGGCAGGCCCCGATGGGTTGGCCCCTATAGCTGGCACCGATGCAATGGCTGGCATCCTCGATCACCTTGATGCCATGCGCCCGCGCAATCGCCCCGATACGCTTCATATCCGCCGATTGCCCGGCAAAGTGAACCGGGATCAGGATATCGGGAATGCGGCCGCCCCGGGCCAGCCTGGCGGCAAGCGCATCGGGGTCCATGCAGTAATCATCGGCCCCGATATCGACAAAATCCACATCGGCCCCGCAAAGCCGGGCAACATTGGCGCTGGCGACAAAGGTGTTGGGCACGGTCCAGACCAGCCCGCCGGGTTTCAACCCAAGCGCCAGACAGGCGATATGCAGCGCCGAGGTGGCAGAGTTTACCGCAACCGCATGCGCGACCTCGCAGGCGGTGGAAATCGCCGCCTCGAATGCCGGCACCTGCGGGCCCTGGGTCAGGTAATCAGAGCGCAGGACATCGACCACCGCGGCGATATCCTCGTCCGAGATATCCTGCCGCCCATAGGGGATGAAACCTGCCTCCGACATCAGAAATGGCCGATGGTTTCGGCGTTCTCGTCGATCCAACCGGCCAGGGCCTCAACCGACATCCAGTCCGGATTGCCATCCGAGGTATAGGCAAACCCGTCTGGCACCTTTACCCCGTTCTTGATGCGCACCGGGTCGTTTGACCAGTTGTTGATGGCAGGCAGGATCTTGAAATGTTTGTCATATTCATAGGTATGCGGCGCGTCTTCCTCACCGATCATCTGTTCATGCAGTTTTTCACCGGGGCGGATGCCCACAACCTCATGGCTGAACCCCGGCACCGCCGCCGCCGCGATATCGAGGATGTTCATTGACGGGATCTTTTTCACATAGATCTCACCGCCGACCATATCTTCAAAGGCGTGCCAGACTAGTTCAACCCCTTGCGGCAGGGTGATCATGAACCGGGTCATGCGGGGGTCGGTGATCGGCAGCTTGCGCCCGGGCTTGATGGATTTGAAGAACGGAATGACCGATCCGCGCGAGCCCATGACATTGCCATAACGCACCACCGAAAAACGGCAGCCTTCGGCCCCGGCATAGGAATTGCCGGAAACAAAGAGCTTGTCGGAAGCCAGTTTGGTCGCGCCATAAAGATTGATCGGTGACGACGCCTTGTCGGTGCTCAGCGCCACGCATTTCTTGACGCCCTTGTCGATGCAGGCATCAATCAGGTTCATCGCCCCGTTGATATTGGTCTTGACGCATTCGAACGGATTATATTCCGCCGTCGGCACGATCTTGGTGGCGGCGGCGTGAACAACGTAATCGACCCCATCCAGGGCGCGATACAGCCGATCCCGGTCGCGCACATCGCCGATGAAAAACCGCACCCGCGGATCATCGCCATATCTTTTGGCCATGTCCCACTGTTTCATCTCGTCGCGCGAATAGATGATCAGCCGGGCGGGGTCGTATTTTTCCAGCGTCATGGGCACGAAATGCGACCCGAATGACCCGGTGCCGCCGGTCAGCAGGATAGAGGCGTGTTTTTCCATGAAAATGCTCGTCAATTTGGTTTGTCTCGCGTTCTTGCAGGGAATGGTGCCGGGATCAAGCCACGCACCCCAAACCCCCTTGCAAAGGCACCAAACCCCGGCTATTTCGCCCATCACGGTCGGAGTGTAGCTCAGCTTGGTAGAGCACTGTCTTCGGGAGGCAGGGGTCGGAGGTTCGAATCCTCTCACTCCGACCAAAATATCAAATACTTATCGACATCGCACATGTCCCATTTGGCGTAGTATTTTGGCAGTCGCCAAGAAACCCGCTCACAATCGCCATTTTGCATTGTCGAGAGCCGCCGCCGTGGCGGCCTGAAAATCCGGGTGATGGTGCAGGTACACGCTCTCCAATGTCTGGATTGATGTCCCGAAAAACCCGGCGGCATCGGCCAATGGCACGCCCGCCTGCATCGCCCAGGTGATGGCGGTGTGTTTCAGAGTGTGCGGGGTGGCGCGTACACCGGCCTTTTCGCAAACCGTTCGCCACGCCGTCTTGATCGATGCCACCCGACTGCCTCGGTATTCAACGACCCAGCCTCCACTGCCTCCCGCAGCCCTCTTCCAGCGCCGCGCCGCCCGAAGGAGCTTCTGAGGCATCCGGGCTGGCGGGCGGCGCTTTGCGGTCTCACGCATTTCCTCGGCTTTCCGGTAGAGCACCCCTCGCTCAACGTCGATATATCCGCCTCCTGGGTGCGGATCGAAGCGCAGGCTCAGGATCGCTTCCTTGCGGGTGCCTGTGTAGACGGCGACCAGAATGAAGCGCGCGATGTGCCGAGTGCGCGGGTTCGCTCGGGCCGCTCGAATGAGCGCCGCTACTTCGCTCCGCGTGAGCCAGCGTTCGGTGGGGGCCTTCTTTTCTGGAAGCGCAACTACAGGCGCGCGCGTGAGGTACCCTTCGGCCGCGCAGTAGTTCAACGCCGCCTGCAGGCAGCCCAGCTCGCGCCTGGTCGTTCCGCGCCCGGCTGGTCTCTCGCGATCCGTTCCTGCATACACCACCCGCTCTCGGGCATACCGCCGACAGGCCGCAGCGGTGACGGCACCGACAGGAGTGTCGCCCCACCAGAAAACCAGCGCGGAAATCGCGTGACCAATGCGTGCGGGATCGGCGACATGCGGCGCGTGCTGTTCACCATAGATGGCGAGCACCTCCGCTACACTTATCCGGTCTGGTTCAGAGGGACCACCCGAGCGCTCGCGTTCGACGAGATAGGCCGCGAGCATCGCTTCAGCCTGTCGGCGATCTGTCGTGCCTGTCCGACGCTGGGTCTTGCCGTCGATGATGATGAATTTTCCGCCGTCGGTTGGTCGGGCGTAAAGGCGGACACCTTTGCTGGGACGCGACATAGTTCAATCAACCTCTCCAGATCGTCCGGATGAAGACGGAGCGCTCTCCCCACCCGGATCAACAAACCATGTTTCTCCGCCGCATCGCGCAGAGATTTAGCTGGCAAGTCAAGCTGTTCTGCCGCCGCCTCGATTTTCAAGAGTCGTGTGGGCATACCGCGACCTCGCGCTGGTCGGCCACCTTCACTGGTGACAACGTGGTGCCGTTTTGCTGTTTCTGAAGCGTTACATTCATGCGAGCCGACTCCTCGACAACTGATGGCCGTTTGAATCCATCGCGTTCTTGGCGGCGTTTTTTTTATGGCTGGCGTGAATTCGCTCCATGATCCACCTTACGACAGGCACCGCCATGGAATTTCCAAGCGCCTTGTATCTTGGGCCGTCCGCCGCCAACCGCAGTGCTTCTTCCTCGCTGAGATCAGGATATTCGGATCGCAGATAAGTTAGCTCTTCATTCAGATCCCTGAGCGCGCGTTTCCGATCGCGCCGGATCAGCGTGTGATCATCTTCCAATAACGCTTGCCCAACCGCCTCATCCCGACGCTCCCTGACCCCGGCCCGGCGCATCGGCGCGTCGTAGGTGTTGTGGCAACGCTGGCACCAGGCGCGCAGGTTTTCGCGGCTGCAGTTTTCCGGCTGGTGGTCGAGATGGGCCACGGTCAGCACCACCTTTGACCCGGTGACAGGGTGCGGCTTGCCGTTTTCGGCGCGGCAGTCGGGATAGGCTGGCGAGCCCTCGCAGAGGTTGCCAGCCGCGGCGCGGACCTGTGCCGAGATCGCAGGCCAGTCTGCCGGATATCGCTTGCGGTTTTCCGGGCGGATGGGCATCAGCGCGCCTCCTTCAAAACCCGTTTCACCGCGCTGATCACGGTTTGGTAGAACGTTTTCGAGGGCTCGCCGCCTTCCAGAAATTCAAAGCGGATCATCGAATCGGCGGGCCGCATGATGGTGATCGTGGTGGTGCCCTTGTTGATGATCGCCGCATGCGCGATCGCGTCCTGCACGCCCTGCCCGAGCGTTTCCCGGAAATCAGGGCGGTCCTGATCTTCCTCG
>NZ_JBTUJH010000056.1:0-44835 GCF_058343375.1 Alterinioella sp. | reverse complement strand
TCAGTTGCCCTCCTCCGGCGCGCGAATCGAATCTCTGATCGGCACCCGCGCCCGACCCGATTGCGCGAATCATCGGGGGGTGCGCGACATTCCCTCCCCTTACGGCACCGCCCCCCCCTCGCGCATCGCCTGAGCGCAGCATATATGCTGTTGGCAATCGCATCACCCAGGAGCAGACAGCCATGGCCATCACGACCTCTCTTGCCGGAAAAACCGCCGTCATCACCGGGTCCAATTCCGGCATCGGGCTTGGCATCGCGCGCGAATTGGCGCGCGCCGGTGCCGATATCGTGCTGAACTCCTTTTCCGACCGAACCGAAGATCACGCGCTGGCCGCCGGGATCGCCGATGAATTCGGGATCACTGCGCGCTATATCAAGGCCGACATGTCCAAAGGCGAAGAATGCCGGGATCTGATCGCCCAGGCCGGGATCTGCGATATCCTGATCAACAATGCCGGCATCCAGCATGTCGCGCCGATCGACGCCTTTCCGGTCGAAAAATGGGATGCGATCATTGCCATCAACCTCAGCTCGGCCTTTCACACCACCGCCGCCGCCCTGCCCCTGATGCGGGCCGCCGGTTGGGGCCGCATCATCAACATCGCCTCAGCCCATGGGCTGACCGCCTCGCCCTATAAATCGGCCTATATCGCGGCCAAACATGGTATTGTCGGGCTCAGCAAGACCACCGCACTGGAAACGGCCGAAGAACCCATAACCTGCAACGCGATCTGTCCCGGCTATGTGCTGACCCCGCTGGTCGAGGCGCAGATACCCGACACGATGAGGGAATATGACATGGGCCGCGAAGAGGTGATCCGCAATGTCATGCTGACCCGCCAGCCATCGAAGGAATTTGCTACCGTCGAACAGATGGGCGGAACGGCGGTGTTCCTGTGCTCGGACGCCGCCGCCCAGATCACCGGCACCACGATCAGCGTCGATGGAGGCTGGACGGCTTTGTGACCACACCAGAGCCAGGCGCTGTCAGCTCACAACCTGCACCGTCCGACAATCCTGAGCCGGGCACCAAAAAAGAAAGATGCCTCCGGCGGGGATATTTCAGGCGCAAAGAAGGCCGTTAAGGTTAACGCGCGCCTTCAGCTTCTTTGTGCTCCAAATATCCCCGCCGGAGGCATCTGCCCCATCAACCAGCCAAGGCCTCTGACATGACTTCCAAACCCATTAACCTGGCCCTGCAAGGCGGCGGCGCGCATGGTGCCTTTACCTGGGGTGTGCTCGACCGGTTGCTCAAAGAGCCGACGATCGAAATAGCCGCGATTTCCGGCACTTCGGCGGGCGCCCTCAACGGGGCCGCGCTGAAGGCCGGGCTGGCTCGCGGCAGCCGCGATCTGGCGATTGAAAACCTCGCCTGGCTCTGGGAACAGATGGGGGCCATCCGCGACGAGCGTTTTTCCTGGTGGCTGGATGCGACTTCACCCGCCGTGATCAGTCGTCTGATCGAAGGCTCACTGCCCTTTGCCGTCTCGGATGCCATGAGCCGTGCGATAAGCCCCTATGCCTATGGCCCTTTCTATCGCAACCCGCTGGAATCCGTGGTGCGGAAGTTCCACTATGATTACATCTGCGGCGAAGCCGGACCGACCTTCCATATCTGTGCAACCAATGTGCGCAGCGGCAAGATCCGGGTCTTTCAGGGCGCGGATATAAATGTGCAGGCAATATTGGCCTCGGCCTGCCTGCCGACGCTGTTTCAGGCGGTGGAGATCGACGACCCCGACACCGGCAAAAGCGAAGCCTATTGGGATGGCGGATATACCGGCAACCCGGCGCTTTACCCGCTTTTCACCCCCGATCTGCCGGCCGATGTCGTGATCGTCAATATCAACCCGCTTTACCGCCAGGAGCTGCCAAAATCGGCCCGTGAAATTCAGAACCGGATCAACGAGATCAGCTTCAACGCCTCGCTCCTGCGCGAATTGCGCGCGGTTTCCTTTGTGCAACGCCTCCTGGCCGACGGCGCAGTGGCCTCCGACGCGATGAAAAAACTCCATGTCCACATGATCTCCGATGACGCGCTCATGGGGCAGCTTTCGGTCGCCACCAAATCGGTGCCGGTGCCGCAGGTTCTGCATCAGTTGCGCAAGGCCGGCGAACGCGCCTGCGATAGCTTCCTCAGCCAGCATGGCGACAGGATCGGGCGCGAAGGCAGCGTCGATCTGGTGGAATTGTTCTCCTGATTGCGGTTCTGTTACATGTCTTTCATCCTTGTCGCCTATTGCCTGGCCAAAACCATCGCAAAGGGGTGCAATCATGCTTAACATTCTCGTGCTGTGTACCGGAAACTCTGCCCGCTCTATCCTGCTGGAGGCGATCCTGAACGCGCGCGGCAATGGTCGTGTCCGGGCCTGGTCCGCCGGCTCGCAGCCAATTGGCCAGGTGCATCCGCAATCGCTGCGCCTGCTCAGGGATCTGGGCCTCGATAGCAGCAATGCGCGTTCCAAATCCTGGGATGAATTTGCCGGGCCCGACGCCCCGAGGATGGGGGCAGTGATCACCGTCTGCGGTTCAGCCGCCGGTGAAACCTGCCCAATCTGGCCGGGCGCACCCGTGCGCGCCCATTGGGGGGTGGATGACCCCGCCGCCGCCCCCGAAGCCGATTGGCAAGCCGCTTTTCAGGCGGCCTATGACAGGCTGGCCGATCGCGCCCAGGCGTTTTTGAGCCTGCCATTCGAACATTATGATCGTGCTCAGCTACAGGGTGCCCTCGCCGATATCGGATCCCGCCAGCCTGCCCCTCAAAGCTCCGCCTGATCCAGCAGCCAGATGCCGCAGCGGGGGGCGGGTTGATCCGCTCCGCGCCATCCTGCATTTCCTCCCAAACCGCGCCGGGGGTCTTGCCACCGGCGCGCTGCGGCCATAGGCGATGGCGGAAATGACCTGCCCTGCCCCTTTCAACCTGGCGCAATATGTGCTGGCGCGCGCCGCCCGACAGCCTGACAAGGTGGCGCTGGCGGTGCTGTCACCCGCGCATGTCGAAAGCTGGAGCTATGCCCGCCTTGAGGATACCGTGCGCCGCACCGCCAGCGGTTTGCTGGCCACTGGCGCAAAACCCGGCGACCTCGTGGTGCTGCGCCTTGGCAACCGGCCCGCATTTCCGGTGGCGTATCTGGCTTGCATCGCTGTCGGGCTGGTGCCGGTGCCGACATCGGCCGCGCTGACCACGCCCGAGATCACCGCGCTGGCGGCCCGGATCGCGCCGCGCCTTGTCCTGGCCGAGGATGGCATCGCCCTGCCCGATCCCTGCCCCTGCGACGTGATCACCGATATCGCCGCTCTGGCCGCCCATCCGCCCGCACCCTACGCGATGGGCGACCCGGACCGGCTGGCCTATCTCATCTTCACCTCCGGCACATCAGGGCACCCGCGCGCCGTGGCCCATGCCCATCGCGCGGTCTGGGCGCGGCGGCTGATGTGGGCGGGCTGGTATGGGCTGCGCGACACCGACCGCTTGCTGCATGCCGGGGCCTTCAACTGGAGCTTCACCCTTGGCACCGGGCTGCTTGATCCCTGGGCCATCGGGGCCACCGCCCTGATTGCCGCCCCCGGCACCCCGCCCACGGCGCTGCCAGATCTTCTCAGATGCCATGACGCCACGATTTTCGCCGCCACCCCGGGCATTTACCGGCAGATGCTGCGCGCCCGCCTGCCCGAAATGCCCAAGCTGCGCTATGGGCTTTCGGCCGGGGAAAAACTGCCAGAACCCTTGCGCGCCGCCTGGGCCGAGGCCACCGGAACCACCATCCATGAGGCCCTGGGCCTGTCGGAATGTTCCACCTTCATCTCGGGCAGCCCGGCGCGCCCGGCCCCGCCTGAAACGATCGGCTTCGCCCAATCCGGGCGCCGCATCGCGGTGCTGGATGAGGCCGGTCAACCGCTGCCCGATGGTCAGACCGGAACGCTGGCCATCCACCGCAGCGATCCCGGCCTGATGCTTGGCTATCTGGAGGGCACCACGCCGCGCCTGCCGCTACAGGGCGACTGGTTTGCCACCGGCGACCAGGTGCATCGTGATGCAGAGGGCGCGCTGCATTACCATGGCCGCAATGACGACATGCTGAACGCCGGCGGCTTTCGCGTCTCTCCGGCCGAGATCGAGCGCGCCTTTGCCGCCCTTGCCGGCGAGTGCGCCGCCATTTCCCTCGAGATCCGCCCCGATACCCATATCATTGCGCTGGCCCATTGCAGCGCGATTGCAGAACCCACCCTGCGCCAGCACGCAGAAACCTGCCTTGCAGGTTACAAACAACCAAGGCTTTATGCGCGCCTTGACGCGCTGCCGCGCGGCACCAACGGCAAGCTCAACCGCAAGGCGATTGCCGCCCTTTTGAAAGACCAGCCATGATCAAGCTCGATATCCTCTCCGATCCGATCTGCCCCTGGTGTTTCATCGGCAAGGCTCATCTGGATTCCGCGCTCGAGGCGGCCGGCGACCATCCTTTCAGCGTCGAATGGCACCCGTTTCAGCTCAACCCCGACATGCCCGCCAAAGGCATGGACCGGCGCGCCTATCTGGAGGCCAAGTTCGGCGGCAGGGACGGGGCCGTGCGCGCCTATGCGCCGGTGGTTGAAGCTGCCGAAGCCGCCGGTCTCAAGATCAATTTCGAAGCCATCACCCGCACCCCCAACACGCTCGACGCGCATCGCCTGATCCATTGGGCCGGGCTTGAAGGCTGCCAGACGCCGATGGTTGCAGCGCTGTTTCGGGCCTATTTTCAGGAGGGCCGCGATATTGGCGATGCAGAGGTGCTGGCCGATATTGCGCAGGCCGTGGGCCTGGATCGCGCCCTGACCGAACGCCTGCTGGACAGTGATGCCGACCGCGATGATATCCGCGCCCGCGATGCCCATGCGCGGGCGCGCGGTGTCACCGGCGTGCCCTGCTTTATCATTGCCGATCAACATGTTCTGTCCGGTGCGCAACCGCCCGACATATGGGCCAAGGTAATCGCCGAGATCGCCGGGCAGGATAAGGCGCAGACATGACCGAGACCACCGCCCCGGCACCAAAACGCCTGAGCCAGGGCGAATTCATCGCCCTGATGGGGGTGATGTTCGCCACCATCGCCTTTTCGATTGATGCGATGCTGCCCGCCCTGCCCGAGATCGCAGCCGAGCTCAGCCCCGAGGCGCCAAACAACGCGCAGCTTATCCTGACCTCCTTCATCCTTGGCATGGGGGCGGGCACGTTGGTGGCCGGGCCACTATCCGACGCGTTCGGCCGGCGCCGGATCATTTTTCTGGGTGCGGGGCTGTATGTCCTGGGCGCGATCCTGGCCTATTTCGCGCCAAGCCTCGAGCTGATCCTGGCCGCGCGCGTGCTGCAAGGCCTGGGCGCGGCCGGGCCGCGCATCGTGTCGCTGGCCATGGTGCGCGATCTCTATGCGGGCCGCCAAATGGCGCGTGTCGTGTCATTCGCCATGCTGGTCTTCATGGCCTTTCCCGCCATTGCGCCCTTGATCGGCGCGGGCATCATTGCGGCGTTTGGCTGGCGCGCGATCTTTCTGGCCTTCCTGATTTTCTCCGTTATTTCCATCGGCTGGCTGGCGCTCAGGCAACCCGAAACCCTGCCCGCCCCCGCCCGTCGCGCGCTGAATACCGCAAGCCTCAAGGCCGCCTTCATCGAGGCGATACGTCACCCCCAATTGCTGATGTCGACGCTGATCCAGGTGCTGATCTTTGCCATGCTGTTCGGCACGCTCAGCTCGGTGCAACCGGTCTTTGACATCACCTATGGCCGCGGCGACAGTTTCCCGCTCTGGTTTGGCGCCATTGCCCTCAGCTCCGCCCTGCCGCCTTTGATCAACGCAAGCCTTGTGGTCCGGCTTGGCATGCGGCCGCTGATCCGCGCCGCTTTGGGGGTGCAGTTCATCCTGTCGGCGCTGGCCCTGATCATCTTTCTCAGTGATATCCTGCCCGGTGCCAGCAGTTTCTGGATCTTCCTGATCTGGACCGCCGCGATGTTTGCCGCCACCAGTTTCACGCTTGGCAATCTGAACGCGCTGGCGCTGGAGCCGATGGGCCATATCGCGGGCATGGCATCTTCGGTAATGGGCGCGATCTCAACCCTTTTCGGGGCCTCTCTGGGGGCGGTGATCGGGCTTTTCTTCAACGGCACGCCGGTGCCGCTGGTGGGGGCCGTCACCCTCTGCTGCATCATCGCCTATGCGATCGCGCGCAAATTGCCGCGCGAGGGGCGCTAAGACACATCTGGGAATAGCCTGGGACAGGGTGCATCGCTTGGACCGCGTTGAAATCTTTGATTTCAGGCAGCGTCAGGGGGGGCAGGTTATCTGGGAAGTGCTCTAGGTTTTTCGCACGACCTTCTCGGCCAGATCGCGGGCAATGGCAAAGGCCCCCTTGATCTTGTCGGCCTCGGATTTCCAGTCACGGCGCAGAATAATCTTGTTGTCGCGCAGTTTGGCCAACCCGTTCTGCGCATGAACAAAGTCGACCAGGCCTTTGGGATTGCTGAACTTATCATTGTGAAACTGAATGGTCGCGCCGCGCGGACCCGCATCCAGCCGGGCAATTCCGGCCCGTTTGCACATCGCCTTGATCCGCACCACCAGCAGCAGCGTATTGACCTCGCGCGGCAGCTTGCCAAAGCGGTCGATCAGTTCGGCGGCAAAGCCTTCCAGCTCCACCTTGGTGGCCAGTTGGCTGAGGCGACGATAGAGACCAAGCCGCACATCCAGATCAGGCACATAAGGCGCGGGTATCAGCACCGGCACGCCCAGATTGATCTGCGGGGCCCAGGCACCATCATCATCGGTCAGCCCCTCCATATCGCCGGACCGGATCTTGGCAATCGCTTCCTCCAGCATGGATTGATACAGTTCGAACCCGACCTCGCGGACATGGCCCGATTGCTCCTCGCCGACGATATTTCCGGCCCCGCGAATATCGAGATCCTGGCTGGCGATGGTGAACCCTGCCCCCAGACTGTCGAGACTGCCCAGAACCCGCAGACGTTTTTCGGCCGCAGGTGTCAGTTTCTTGCGCGGCTTCGTCGTCAGATATGCGTAAGCCCTTGTTTTTGAACGACCGACCCGCCCCCTGATCTGGTAAAGCTGCGCCAGCCCATACATATCGGCGCGGTGGATCACCATCGTGTTGGCGGTCGGAATATCAATGCCGCTCTCAATGATCGTGGTGGCCAGCAGCACGTCATATTTACCGTCATAAAAGGCGTTCATGCGGTCGTCCAATTCACCCGCCGCCATCTGGCCATGGGCCACGACATAAGTAACCTCCGGCACCTGATCGCGCATGAAGGCCTCGATCTCGGGCAGATCCTCGATCCGCGGCATGACGTAAAAGCTCTGCCCGCCGCGATAATGTTCGCGCAGCAGCGCCTCGCGGATGGTGACGGCGTCAAATTCGCTGACATAGGACCGGATCGCCAGCCGGTCGACCGGCGGCGTGCCGATGATCGACAGGTCGCGCACCCCCGACAGCGACATCTGCAACGTGCGCGGAATCGGCGTCGCCGACAATGTCAGAACATGCACATCCGAGCGCATCTCCTTCAGCCGTTCCTTATGCGTCACGCCAAAGCGCTGTTCCTCGTCAATGATCAACAGCCCGAGATTGGCAAACCGGATGCCCTTGGCCAAAAGCGCATGGGTTCCGATACAGATATCGACACTGCCATCGGCCAGACCTTTGCGGGTATCGCTGGCTTGTCTTGCTGGAACAAAGCGCGATAACTGTCTGATATTAACAGGAAACCCGCGAAATCTCTCGGCGAATGTCTGGGCGTGCTGGCGCGCCAGCAATGTGGTGGGCGCAATGATCGCGACCTGCATCCCGGCGATGGCGGCGACAAAACCGGCGCGCATCGCGACCTCGGTCTTGCCGAATCCGACATCGCCGACAATCAGGCGATCCATCGGGCGGCCGCGGGCCAGATCATCCATCACATCGGCGATTGCCGACAGTTGATCGTCGGTTTCCTCATAGGGAAAGCGCGCCGCAAAAGCCTCCCACATGTCGCCTGGCGGCTCAAGCACCGGCGCGTGGCGCAATTCGCGTTCGGCGGCAATGCGGATCAGCTTGTCGGCGATCTGGCGAATGCGTTCCTTGAGCTTGGCCTTCCTGGCCTGCCAGGCCCCACCGCCAAGCCGGTCCAGCAGCCCTTCTTCATGGCCATATCGGCTAAGAAGTTCAATGTTTTCAACAGGAAGGAACAGACGATCGCCACCGGCATATTCCAGTGCAATACATTCATGCGGCGCGCCCATCGCGGTCAGCGTTTCAAGCCCCTTGTAGCGCCCGACACCGTGATCGACATGCACGATCAGGTCACCGGGGCTGAGGCTTTGGGCCTCGGTCAGGTAGTTTTCAGCCCGCTTCATGCGCCGTTTTGGCCGGATCAGACGGTCGCCCAACACGTCTTGTTCCGAGATCACCGTAAGCCCGGCACCGGTAAAGCCCTGCTCCAGCGGCCAGACCACCAGGCTGAGGCTGCCCGGCGAAAAAGTGACACTCATGTCATTTATTTGTGACGCATCCGTCACTTTCTGGTCTTCCAGCAGACCCTGCAACCGTTCGCGCGCGCCCTGCGACCAGGACGCAATCACCACCGCGCGGGTCTCCCGCTCGGTGCGGATATGGTCGGCCAGAGCCTCGAACAGCCCGATATTTTCCTGCAGACGTTCCGGCGCGAAGCTGCGCCCGATACGGCCCCCCGCATCCACCACGCCGGGGCCGGAGGCCTGCGGCAGGGCGGAAAACCGAACCACCCGGTGCCCGGCAATCGCGCCGTCCCATGCGGCCTCATCAAGGTAGAGCAACCCCGGCGGGCACGGCTTGTAGACGGAATCGAGCCGACCCTTCTGCGTTAATGCGGTTCGTCTCGTATCATACTGATCTTCAATGGTTTCCCATCGTGCCAGCCGCTGCGGCAGGCTGTGATCATCCAGCGTGATACTGGCCTCGGGCAGGTAGTCGAACAGCGTCTCCAACCGTTCATGAAAAAACGGCAGCCAATGTTCCACACCCTGATGTTTGCGCCCGGCGCTGACGGCTTCATAAAGCGGATCATCGCTGCCGCCCGCGCCAAATTCGACCCGGTAATTCTGCCGGAACCGGGCAATGGCGGCGTCATCGAGAATGATCTCGGACACCGGGGCCAGCTCCACCCGGCGAAGCTGTTCAGTGGTGCGTTGCGTGGCCGGGTCAAACCGGCGCGCGCCATCCAGCATATCGCCAAAAAGATCCAGCCGAACCGGCGCAGATTCGCCCGGCGGCCAGACGTCGATAATGCCGCCGCGAATGGCGTAATCGCCAGGTTCCATCACGGTGGGCGATTGCGCATAGCCCATGCGCACAAGGAACCTGCGCAGCCCTGCTTCATCGATGCGCTGATCAACCTCGGCCAGAAAGGACGCGCCGCGCAACAGGTCGCGCGGCGGCACATATTGGGTGGCGGCGTTCAGCGTTGTCAGCACGATGAACGGCCCGCTCAACCCCGCCGCCAAAGCGGCCAGGGTCGCCATCCGCGCGGCCGAAATATCGGCATTGGGCGAGACCCGATCATAGGGCAGGCAATCCCATCCGGGAAAGCGCAGCACCGGCACGGAAGGGTCAAATACCGACAGCGCCGTGGCCATCGCCGCCATGCGTTTATCATCGCGCGCGATGTGGATGACCGGCGACCCGCTGCCAAGTTCAGCCAGCACACGGGTGGCGTCAAAGCCTTCGGGCACGCCGCCCATCAGGACGTGTTTATCTTTATTCATCAGATATTTGTCCAGCGAAGTTAAAGCCCAAGAGCGCCGTAGTTCAAATTGGTCCACATGCCCCAGAAGGCGGTGATGAAGATCGAGATGACACCGATCCCCTGCACCATCATGCGATGGTTTCGCAGGCGGCGGCCGAGATCTTCAAACCCGGTATCGCGCAGGCGATGGGCGGTATAGGCGGTCAGGATGGCAACCAGCGACATCGGAAAGGCCAGCAGGAACACGGCCTGGCCAAACTCGACGCCGTAGCCCCAGCCCAGAACGCCAAGCCCGGTGATGAGAAACGCCCCGAAACCCACGATCCAGAGCCCCGAAACCTCGATAATTGTCAGGATGCGGCTGACATTGACCTCGGCCAGCACCCGCATGTCATGGATCGAGCGTTCATGCCCGCGCCGGGCCCGCGTCACCATATCAAACGGCACGCCGACAACCCAGTGGCTGGCGGTCGACCACATCGCGGCCAGCGCGATCCAGTACCACAGGTTCGAAAACGACCTGAGGTCGATCACTTCGGTTGCGAGTTCAAGAAAGTTCAAGGTCGCTCTGCCCCTGCTGCCAGCGATTTTTTCGCACATTAGTCGCGCGCGCCGCGGGTTTCCAGCCCTTGAGAAAAGCCTGCGAACATGCCACCCCATTTGCAACAGTTTTTGCTTTGAAAGGTTGGCCCGCCATGCGTCGAAATCAGGCCCCCTACCCGCTGACCCGGTTTCGCCGCATCCGCGCGGGCGCGGCGATCCGCGATCTGGTGCGCGAAAACGCCTTGTCGGTCCATGATCTGATCTGGCCGGTTTTCGTGCGCGAGGGTCACGATGTCATTGAGCCTGTGGCCTCGATGCCCGGCGTCAACCGGCTGTCGGTGGACCGGCTGGTGGCGGCGGCGAAACATGCCCATGGGCTTGGCATCCCGGCGATCTGCATCTTCCCCTATACCGGCATGTCCGAGCGGACCGAGAGCTGCGAGCTGGCCTGGGATGCCGACAATATCGCCAACCGCGCCATTGCGGCGGTCAAACAGGCGGTGCCCGATCTGGCGGTGATGACCGATATCGCGCTGGACCCCTATAATGCCAATGGCCATGACGGGATCGTGCGCGATGGCATCATCGTGAATGACGAAACTGTGGACGCGCTGGTCAGGATGGCGTTGGCGCAGGCGCGCGCGGGCGCTGATATTCTGGGCCCGAGCGACATGATGGATGGCCGCATCGGCGCGATGCGGGCGGCGTTGGAGGCCGAGGGCCACCAGAATGTGGCGATCCTGAGCTATGCCGCCAAATTCGCCAGCGCCTGTTACGGCCCGTTTCGCGATGCTGTCGGGGCGTCGGGCGCGCTGACGGGCGACAAGAAAACCTATCAGATCGACCCCGCCAACCGCCGCGAGGCGCTGCGCTGTGTCGAACGCGACCTGAGCGAGGGGGCCGATATGGTCATGGTCAAGCCGGGGCTGCCCTATCTCGATATCTGCCGCGAGGTGAAAGACGCCTTTGGCGCGCCGACCTTCGCCTATCAGGTCAGCGGTGAATACGCGATGATCCAGGCGGCCAGCGCCAATGGCTGGATCGATGGCGAAAGGGTGATGCTGGAAAGCCTGACCTGTTTTCGCCGCGCCGGTTGCGACGGGGTGCTGACCTATTTCGCGCCGCGTGTGGCCGAGATCCTGAACGGATAGGCGTCAGACGGGGATGTCGTTGAACAGCTCATCCTCATCATCATCGAGCTTGGTGTCATCCTTCCAGCGCGGCTGTGGCCGGGGCGCGTCGGCCCTGGGTGCCTCGGGTTCGGCGCGGGCCTTGTCTTGCTGAAGTTCCTCGGGTGTTTTCGGCATCATTTCATCCTGATTGCGGCCCCGGGTTATCGGGGCGGTCCTGGTGGAGCCAGAGGCCGGCCGCTCTGTTGCGCCCGGCCTCTGGTCACTTGCAATGGCAGCCTTGAAAGCCCCAGCAAAAGGCTGCCCTCCCTTTCCCGTCAGGGAGCGCATTTCCGACAGAACGGCGTGAACGGCAGGACATCAAGCCGGTCTTCGGAAATTTTTCCGCCACAGGTGCCACAGAACCCGTATTCACCGGCATCCATGCGCGCCAGCGCGGATTTGATCTGGCGGATTTCGGCCTGGCCCTTGTTGCCCAGACCCTCAAGCACCTCGTCGCCCTCGCGTTCCACGGCCAGATCTTCCCAATCGCGATTGTTATGGCTTTCAAGCTCATCCTCGATGCCGTGCAACTGGCGGTCCAGCGCGACAAGGCGGCGGGTCAGTTGGGCGCGGCGGGT
This sequence comes from Alterinioella sp., assembly GCF_058343375.1. Classification (NCBI taxonomy): domain Bacteria; kingdom Pseudomonadati; phylum Pseudomonadota; class Alphaproteobacteria; order Rhodobacterales; family Paracoccaceae; genus Alterinioella; species Alterinioella sp. The sequence goes on along the minus strand of NZ_JBTUJH010000056.1, from coordinate 32,792 downwards.
TTCGAGATCGACCATCGGGGCCTCCTGTCGGTTTCTGGCGTCATGGCGATCTTAGCGCGCCCGGGCCCACGCGGGCCTTGACCGAGATCAAACCCGGGCTTATCTGTCATCGGTATGATTGACTTTGACAACTGAATGGGAGTTTCCGGCATGCAACCCGATGTGACCGCCTTTTTCGACCCCGCGACGAATACCGTGTCCTATGTTGTGCATGATCCGGCCGGCAGCGCCTGCGCGATCATTGATACGGTGCTGGATTTCGACCATGCATCGGGGCGGACCGATACCGCCTCGGCCGATGCGATCATCGCATTTGTGCGCGAGCGCGGCTATGACTGCCAATGGGTTCTGGAAACGCATGTCCATGCCGACCACCTGTCGGCGGCCCCCTATATTCAGGAGCAGCTTGGCGGCAAGATCGGCATCGGTGCCAATATCACGATGGTGCAGGATGTGTTTGGCAAAGTGTTCAATGAAGGCACCGAGTTTCAGCGCGACGGCAGCCAGTTCGACCGGTTGTTTCAAGATGGCGACACTTTCCATATCGGCCAGTTGCGCGGCGATGTGATGCACACGCCCGGCCACACGCCCGCCTGCATGACCTATGTCATCGGCGATGCCGCCTTTGTGGGCGATACCGTCTTCATGCCCGATTTCGGCACCGCGCGGTGCGATTTCCCCGGCGGATCGGCCGAGGATCTGTACAATTCGGTGCAGAAGATCCTGGCGCTGCCCGATCAGACCCGGATTTTCGTGGGCCATGATTACAAAGCGCCTGGGCGCGACGAATTTGCCTGGGAGGCAACGGTTGCCGAACACAAGGCGAAGAATGTCCATATCGGCGGCGGCGCATCCAAGGAGGATTTCGTGGCCATGCGCGAGGCGCGCGATGCCACGCTTGGCATGCCGAAACTGATCATCCCGTCGCTTCAGGTGAATATGCGCGCCGGCCAGATGCCCCCGGCCGAGGATAATGGCACCACCTATCTGAAACTGCCGGTGGACAAGCTCTGACCGCCGCGAAGCGATGCCGGGATAGCGGTTTCCTCTTTTCTTTTCTGCAATACGGATGCAGGGTTTTTCGACCAGATCGCAATAGACAGGATACCGACGCAAATGGATCTCCGCCCGCTTTCCGAAGATTACATGGTCGGGCCGCAACTGGCCCCTGGCGATATGAGCGCGCTGGCGGCTCAGGGTGTGCGTCTGGTGATCTGCAACCGCCCCGACGCCGAAGTGCCGGCCGATTTGCAGGCCAATGCCATGCAGGCCGCAGCCGAGGCCGCCGGGATCGTGTTTGTCTATAACCCCGTCATTGGGGCCGCGATGACAATGGACAATATCGAGGAACAAGCCGCCGCGCTGGAGGCCGCCGAAGGCCCGATTGTTGCCTATTGCGCATCCGGCATGCGGTCTGCGGTAATGTGGGCCTTTTCACAGGCCGGCCGGATCGACACCGATGCCATCATCGCGGCGGGAAATGCGGCGGGGTTTTCGCTGGACGGAATGCGCGGCCGGATCGATGCGCTGGCCGCCCGCGCCGATTGAAGCGGTTGTGATGGGGCCTGGCGCGCTTTATGGCTGAGAGAACGGCCCCTGCGCCTGCTCCTGACGATGGTATCTGCCCTGCCCATGGCCCACCATGAGAAACAAAGCCGCGGTTTAGGCAATTGGCTGGTGGACCGGCTGTTGCGGGCCATGATCGGGCTGCTGCTGCTGGTTCCGCATCGGGTTCGCGTGCCTTTGATGGGCTGGCTGGCGCGCGCGGTGATCGGGCCGATCACGGGCTATTCGCGCCGGGCGCGGGCCAATCTGGCCTATATCTGGCCCGACATGCCAATCGCCCAACGACGCGCCATCGCAGCCAGGGTGCTGGACAATGTCGGCCGCACGGTGATCGAAAACTACGCCACCAATGACCAGAAGACCCGCGCGCAGAACTGGAATGTGCATGGCGAAGGGCTGGCGGCGGCCAAGGCGGCATTGGCTGAGAACCGGCCCATCTTGTTTGTTTCGGGACATTTTGGCAATTATCAGGCGGCGCGTGTGGCGATGAATGTGCGCGGATTCGCGCTTGGCGGTCTCTACCGTCCGATGAACAATGCCTGGTTCAACGATCATTATGTGCACACCATCGAGGCGGCGGGCGGGCCGGCCTTTTCGCGCGGGCGGCGCGGTCTTGCGGGGTTCCTGCGCCATGTCCGGTCGGGCGGCCACGGGGCGCTGCTGATCGATCAGTATTACGGCGATGGCGCGATTGTGGATTTCATGGGGAAACCTGCCCCCACGGCCCTGTCTGTTGGTGAAATTGCGCTGAAATTCAACGCTCTGGTTATCCCGATCTATGCCCGCCGGTTGGAAAACGGGCTTGATTTCGACGTGCTGCTTGAACCGCCCGTGGCCCATTCCGACGCCATCACGATGACCCGGGATCTGATGGACAGCCTGAGCGCACAGGTCCGCGAACGGCCCGAGCAATGGTTCTGGGTGCATCGGCGCTGGAAACCGGCGCGACAGGAAGACCGCCGCCGCCACGGGCTGACAAATCCGTAAAATAGGCGAAAACCCGCTAGATACGGTGGTTCATGGATGACAGACCCGCAAAACCTGCGTATCTTGCGCATCAAGGGCGAAATAACGTCCATTCAAGTGAGCAATTATACAGGCGGTCCCACCCCATGAGTACCCTGAGCAGGCGCAACCTCATTCTCGGTTCGGCAGCCATGATCCCGTTGGCGGCTTGCGGCAATGGCATCGGCTCCGATGCCGGCCAGCGCATTGACGCCCGCGTCGATAGTGCCATCGCCTTCATGCACGCCAATATCGAAGGCACCCGCGAACTGACCGGTGACGCCGAAGGCGTGCTGATCATGCCCTTGATCACCGAAGCGGGCTTTGGGTTTGGCGGCGGCTATGGTCGCGGTGCGCTGCGCATCAATGGCGCGACGGTGGATTACTATTCCTCGACCTCGGCCACATTCGGGTTTCAGATCGGGGCGCAGCAATATGCCCATGCGCTGTTTTTCATGACCGAAGAATCGCTGCGCGATTTCCGCTATTCCTCGGGCTGGGCCGTGGGGGCCGATATCGAATATGCCGTGAACCGGCAAGGCGGCAATCTGGGCGTCGAATCGACCAGCCTGCTGAGCCCCGTCATCGGGGTGGTATTCGGTCAGGCCGGGCTGATTGCCGGGGTAACGCTGGAAGGTCAGCGCTACACCCGCATCCTGCCGTGACGTCAGAAAGGTTCTGATCTTGCATTGCGGCGGCTTGCGGGTCGCCTCTTCTCTTTGCAAGGCTCGGCGGGCGCGTTAGGGTAACGGCTGTTCCCCCGCGACCCTCCACTATCGAAGGCAGGACATGGCCGTTTTTCTGCGCTGGATGATCCGTATCGTTTCCGTGGCTCTGGCACTGTCTGTTGGTGCCGTGCTTGTGACCTATTGGATATTTTCGCGCTCGATCCCCGATTATGACGGCGAATGGTCGGTGTCGGGGCTGGACGGGCAGCTGGAGATTGTGCGCTCGAACGCGAATATCCCCCATATCTACGGCGAGAGCGACGCCGACGTGTATTTTGGCCTCGGCTTTGTTCACGCCCAGGACAGGCTGTGGCAGATGCTGATGATGCGGCGCACCGTGCAGGGCCGCCTGTCGGAGCTGTTCGGGCAACGCACGGTGGCGATTGATACATTGCTGCGCCGGCTTGATCTTTACGGGCTGGCCAACCGCTCGGTCGCGGCCCAGGATCCTGAGACGCTGGCGATGCTGGAGGCCTATTCCGCCGGGGTCAATGCCTGGCTGGAGCTGGTCGCGGAAGAAGCTTTGGGCCGGGGCGCGCCCGAGCTGTTGCTGTTTTCCCCCGAGATCGCGCCGTGGCGGCCCGCCGATTCGATTGCCGTGATGAACCTGATGGCGTTGCAACTGACCGGCCAGCAAGAGGCCGAAGTGCTGCGTGCGCGCGCCTCCTTGATGTTGAATGATCCGGCCCGGCTGGCCGATATCCTGCCCGACCCGATCGGCGCGGCGGTGGCCGAACTGCCGGAATATGCGGCGCTGTTTCCGGATCTGCCGCGCTATGCCGCCAATACCGAGATCCTGCCGCGCGACCCTTTGTTCCCCGGGGGTGCCCCCATGATGGCCGGGGCCTCGAATGCCTGGGCCGCGGATGGCAGCCGATCGGCCACCGGCCAGAGCCTGCTGGCCAATGACCCGCATCTGGGGCTGACCGCCCCCACGATCTGGTATCTGGCGCGGCTGGAATTGAGCACCGGCGGCGTCATCGGCGGCAGTATTCCCGGCATGCCGATCATCATGGTCGGGCGCAGCGACATGCTGGGCTGGGGGCTGACCACATCCTATATGGACGATATCGACCTTTATGTGGAACAGGTGAACCCCGACAACCCGGAACAATACCGCACTCCCGAGGGCTGGGCCGAGTTTGAAACCCGCCGCTCGATCATTGACATTGCCGATGCCGATCCGATCACGATCACCCTGAGATCAACCGAAAACGGCCCCGTCATTCCCGGCGATCAGTGGAATTTCGGCACCGTGACACCGGCCGGCCATGTGATGTCGATGGCCTGGACGGCGCTGACCGATCAGAACACATCCATGCGCACAGGCCGCGAGCTGATGCAGGCCCAGACCATCGAAGAGGCGATGGCGGCGGGGCAGTATTTCGTGGCCCCAAGCCAGGTGCTGACCCTGGCCAGTGCCGACCGGGTGGCGATGCAGGTGATCGGGCGCATGCCGTGGCGGCTTCGCGAACATCAAAGCCAGGGGCGCATTCCGTCGCCGGGCTGGATCGCCGGGAACCGCTGGCAGGGCATGGTGCAGTATTTTGCCAACCCGCGGTTCATGGACCCCGAGGGCGGCATTCTGGGCAATACCAACAACCGCATCGTGGAGCGCGAATTTCCGCTGCATATGAGCTTTGACTGGGGCGATACGCAGCGCGTGGTGCGGTGGCAATCGCTGATGCAATCGCGCGAGGTTCACACCCGCGACAGTTTCATCGAGGCGCAGCTGGACACGGTATCACCGGCCGCGCGCACGCTGTTGCCGCTGGTCGGGCGCGAGCTGTGGTTCACCTCGCAGGCGGCCGCGCCCGGCAGCATCGAGGCGCGCCGCCAACAGGCGCTTGACCTGCTGGGTGCCTGGAACGGCGAGATGGATGAACACCTTCCCGAACCCTTGATCTACGCCGCCTGGATGCGGGCGCTGCAGCAGCGTCTGGTGCAGGATGATCTGGGGCCGCTGGCCAGCGCCTTTCAGCAATTGGAGCCGATCTTCATCGAACGGGTCTATCGCGATATCGACGGGGCCTCGGTCTGGTGCGATATCCGGCAATCGAGTATCGAGGAAAGCTGCACCGATATTGCCCGGATGGCGCTGGATGATGCCTTGCAGTTTCTGATCGAGCGCTACGGCGACAATATTGCCTCCTGGCAATGGGGCGATGCCCATCAAGCGGTGCATGAACATCCGGTTCTGGGCAATTCACGGCTGCTTGGCTGGGCCGTCAATATCCAACAATCGACCTCGGGCGGGGATAATACGCTCAATCGTGGAACCACGTCCGGCACGCTGCCCAACCCGTTTCAGAACATGCAGGGTGCGGGGTATCGCGGGGTCTATGATTTTGCCGATCCCGACAGTTCGGTCTTTGTCACGGCGACCGGCCAATCGGGCCATCCGCTGAGCCGGTATTACGACAATCTGGGTGAGCTGTGGCGGCGCGGCGAATATATTCCGATGTCGCTGGACAATGAACTGGCGCGGGCCGGCAATATCGGCGTGACGGTGCTGACGCCGCGCCAGTAGGGTGGAGCGTGGGGCCGCGCCCACAATCCGGGCGCGGCCTTGTCTGGGCGAGGACAGGCGCTACCGCGCCGGAACGTAGCGTTCTATGGCCAGGCGGATCACACCGTTTTCGCCGTGATATTGCGTCACGCCCAACATATAGGTGCCGGGGGCGACGCGGGTGGCGATCTGGGAATCGAGGGTGCCGCCGAAATCGTCATTTTGTGCCACGGCCCGGCCCAGATCATCAAACAGGTAGATCACCGGATCGGAATTGCCGATGCCTACGGCGTTGATCAGCACAAGGCCCGCCTCGGGCACGGTAAAGGAATGCCAGACCGCATCGGCACCGACCGTGCCATCGCGCACCAGGCGGGTGTCGAGCTGGCCCAGGGCGACAACCGGATAGCTCAGGCCATCGGAGGGCGGGCTGGCTTCGCCGCTGGCATAGAGATCGCGCATCATCTCGGATTGCGAGAAAACCGCGACGCTGACCTCGATCGGCAGGTTGGGATCGTTCAGCGCCCGCATGCCGATGCAGTAACTGCCCGCAGGCAGCGGATCGGTGAAATCAATCCGCGCATTCAGGCTGTTATAGTCGTCATTTTCGTCGATCAGCGTGCCTGCGCCGTCAAAGACATAGATATAGGGATCGGCGCGCGGATTGGTGGCGCGGATGGTGATCGGCGTCGCGGCCGAAAGGGTGAACCGGTAATAGGGCGCGCCGGTGACAGAATTGGTCGCCATTGCCTGCTGGCCCGGCAGTTGGTCCAGCGGGCCGCGACCAAGCGGGGTCGCGGGGGTATTGGCCATGCAGGCGGCTATATTGGAGCCGCCCGAGCCTTGTGTCAGCGCCGGATGATCCAGCAGACCGATGCGGATATCGGCCGTGATGGGGCCGCCGCCATAGCTGCGGGTGGCCAGGCAATAGGTGCCGGGTTGCAGGGCAATCTCGCCGCGCGAATCGAAATTGCCGCCGCTATCATCATCGGTCAGCACCAAGGTGCCTGCGGCGTCGTAAAGTTCGATCACCGGGTCGCCGCCGGATTGTCCGGCCGCCTCGACCCGGACCCGGGCCAAGGATGAGACGGTGAAGGCCGACACGAAATAGCCGCCGGGCGGAACCGCGCCGGTCTGGTCAAACGCCGCCGGTGCCGTGGCGATGTCTGATGTCGCAGCCGCGCCACCAATCCAGTTGCCGGCAGGCAACCCGGCCCCGCATTGCGCGACCTGCGCCATGGCCCCGGTTGCAAGACCGGTGGCCATCAGCCCGGCCAGAAACCCAGTTTTCAATCGTCGCATGGAGAATATCCTTCTGTCTGCAATTGCTCTGCTGCAACGATAGCGATGCGCACGCCAGTTTCCAGCCCTAACCCCCCGGGGCCATTGCAAGCCGGTGCCCGGCCAGACAAACTGGCCCCCGTAACACCCCCATGGCCCAAGTCGAGTTTCAAGAAAATGCAGCACCTGTCGCAATCGCCGACCGACCCTGAATTCGTGCAGGACCCTTATCCGTTTTATGCCCGCGCCCGCGCCGCCGGGCCGCTGATCTGGTGGCAGGACTACAACATGGCCTGTGCCACCACGCATGAAGCGGTGAACATGATCCTGCGCGACCGCCGCTTTGGCCGCGAAGCGCCCGAGGAATTGCGGAGCCCGATCCCCGAGCATCTGGCCCCGTTTTATGCCGTCGAGGCGCATTCCATGCTGGAGCTGGAACCGCCGCGCCATTCGCGGTTGCGATCGCTGGTGCTGCGCGCCTTTACGTCGCGCCGGATCGCGGGGCTGAAGGACGGCATCGGGGTGCTGTGCCACGATCTGGTTGATGCGTTCCCCGCGGGCGAGTTTGACCTGCTGGATGCCTATGCACGCCCCCTGCCCGTCACCATCATTGCCCGGCTGTTGGGGGTGCCGGAGGAAATGGGGCCGGAGCTGCTGCGCTGGTCGAACGCGATGGTGGGGATGTATATGGCGGGCCGGACCCGGGCCGATGAAGATGCGGCGGTGGCCGCGACGGATGCATTCGTGGATTTCATGCGGGCCCATATCGCGGCGCGCCGCTCGGAGCCGCGCGATGACCTGATCACCAGCCTGATCGCGGCGGAAGAGGATGGCGACCGGCTCAGCACCGATGAGCTGATCACCACCTGCATTCTGTTGCTGAATGCGGGCCATGAGGCGACGGTTCATTCTTTGGGCAATGGGGTGAAGGCAATGCTGGAACATGGGGTTCGCGGCGGTGATGCGGGCGTGGTCGAGGAAATTCTGCGCCATGATCCGCCTTTGCACCTGTTTACCCGGCATGTTTACGCCGAGGTGGAGCTGTTCGGGCACCGGTTTCAGCGCGGCGATGAGGTCGGGTTGATGTTGGGATCGGTGGGGCGGGATGGGGCGGTGAATGAGCGGCCGGAGAGGTTTGACCCGAGCCGCGCGGCAGCCACGCATTTGGCGTTTGGTGCCGGCCTGCATTTCTGTGTCGGTGCGCCGCTGGCCCGGATGGAGATGGCGATGGCGCTGGAAGTGTTGTTTCAGCGCTGCCCGGGGCTGCGCCTGGTGGGGGTGCCGCGCTATGGCGATATTTATCATTTTCACGGGCTGGAGCGGTTGATGGTGCGGTGCTGAAGCGTGACGGGATCGGTTTGAATGGCAACCCGACCACGGCGGGGGACGCTGTCCCCCGCACCCCCTGGGATATTTGCAGCGCAAAGAAGGGGTGTCGGGGGATTGGGGATCCGCCGTGCCGCACCATTTTTTGAAACGGGCGGCGATGGGTCGGATTATTCTGCCGCGACCTGTTTTTTCAGCATCGGGGCCAGGTAGTGGCCGGTATGTGACGCGGCGATCCCGGCCAGGTGTTCGGGCGTTCCTTCGGCGATGATCCGGCCGCCGCCATCGCCGCCTTCGGGGCCGATATCAATGATCCAGTCGGCGGTTTTGACGACGTCGAGATTATGTTCGATCACCACCACCGTATTGCCCTGATCGACCAGCTCATGCAGCACCTCAAGCAGCTTGCGGACATCCTCGAAATGCAGGCCGGTGGTGGGTTCATCCAGAATATAGAGCGTGCGCCCGGTGGCGCGTTTGGCAAGCTCCTTGGAGAGCTTTACGCGCTGCGCTTCGCCGCCTGAAAGCGTTGTGGCCTGCTGGCCGACCTTGATATAATCAAGGCCGACGCGGGACAGGGCCTCCATCTTGTCGCGAATGCCTGGCACCGCCTTGAAGAAGCTGCGGGCTTCTTCGACCGTCATGTCAAGAACGTCAGCGATGCTTTTGTTCTTGAAGCGAATTTCAAGCGTTTCGCGATTATAGCGCGCGCCCTTGCAGGTTTCGCAGGTGACATAGATATCGGGCAGGAAATGCATTTCAATCTTGATCACGCCATCGCCATGGCAGGCCTCGCACCGGCCACCCTTGACGTTGAAGCTGAAGCGCCCGGATTTGTAGCCACGCGCCTTTGATTCCGGCAGGCCGGCAAACCAGTCGCGGATCGGGGTGAAGGCCCCGGTATAGGTGGCGGGGTTCGAGCGTGGTGTGCGCCCGATCGGGCGCTGGTCGATGTCGATGACCTTGTCGAGATGCTCCAGCCCTTTGATTGTCTCGCAGGGGGCCGGCGTCTGGCGGGCCCCGTTGAGCTTCATCGAGGCGGTCTTGAACAGGGTCTCGATGGTCAGGGTGGATTTGCCGCCCCCCGAGACGCCGGTGACACAGACGAACTGGCCCAGAGGGAAACTGACCGTGACATTTTGCAGATTGTTGCCATTGGCCCCGACCACGGTGACGGATTTGCCATTGCCTTGACGGCGGCTGGCGGGAACCGGGATTTCGCGCGCGCCGGACAGATATTGGCCGGTGATCGAGGCCGGATCGGCGATGATGTCGCGGGGCGTGCCCTGCGCCACCACCCGGCCGCCATGCACCCCCGCACCGGGGCCGATATCAAAGACGTAATCGGCCGCGCGGATGGCTTCTTCGTCATGTTCCACCACGATCACCGTATTGCCCTGATCGCGCAGGTTTTTCAGCGTCGTGAGCAGCCGGTCATTGTCGCGCTGGTGCAGGCCGATAGAGGGTTCATCGAGCACGTAAAGCACCCCGGTCAGGCCCGAACCGATCTGGGAAGCCAGCCGGATGCGCTGGCTTTCACCGCCCGAAAGCGTGCCGGCATTACGGCTGAGGGTCAGATACTGGAGCCCGACATTGTTCAGAAATCCGAGCCGGTCGCGGATTTCCTTCAATATGGCCTTGGCGATCTCGTTTTTCTGCGCGCTGAGGCTTTCGGGAACCAAAGCGCACCAATCGGCGGCCTCGCGGATCGACATCTGCACCACCTGGCCGACATGCAGATCGGCGATCCTGACGGCCAGCGCCTCGGGGCGCAGGCGAAACCCGCCGCAGGCCCCGCAGGGGCGGTTGTTCTGGTAGCGCTCGAAGTCTTCGCGGATCCAGGCGCTATCGGTTTCGCGGTAGCGCCGGATCATGTTGGGGATGATGCCCTCGAAGCTGCGCGTTACCTTGTAGACGCGACCGCCATCATCATAGCGGAACGGAAGTTCCACATCACCCGAGCCGTGCAGAAAGACCTGTTGCACGTCTTCGGGCAGCGCCTTCCATGGCGTTTTGGGGTCGAACCCGTAATGGCGGGCAAGGGCCTCGATTGTCTGAGTGAAATAGGGCGATTTGCCTTTGCGCCAGGGGGCCAGCGCGCCATTTTCCAGCGTCAGGGTGACATCGGGCACCACCAGACGTTCGTCAAAGAACAGCTCCACCCCCAACCCGTCGCAATCCGGGCAGGCCCCGAAGGGCGCGTTGAAGGAGAACAGGCGCGGCTCGATCTCGGGGATGGTGAAGCCGGAGACCGGACAGGCGAATTTTTCCGAGAAGGTGAAGCGTTGCGGTGCCTCGGGCGGGTCGGTGCCGTCGTCGCCTGCGCGCGGCGCGGTTTCCAGAATGGCAATGCCATCGGCCAGATCGAGCGCGGTGCGAAAACTGTCGGCGAGCCGGGGTTCCAGCCCGTCGCGGACCACGATCCGATCCACCACCACATCAATGTCATGGCGCAGCTTCTTGTCCAGCCTGGGCGGGTCATCGAGTTCGTGGAATTCGCCATCGACCTTGACGCGCTGGAACCCCTGTTTGCGCAGATCCAGCATTTCCTTGCGGTATTCGCCCTTGCGGTCGCGCACGATCGGGGCCAGCAGAAAGCCGCGCGTGCCCGCCGGCATCGCCATCACCCGGTCGACCATATCCTGCACCTGCTGCGCCTGGATCGGCAGGCCGGTGGCGGGGCTGTAGGGCGTGCCGACACGGGCAAAGAGAAGCCGCATGTAATCATAGATTTCGGTGACGGTGCCAACGGTGGAGCGCGGGTTCTTGCTGGTGGTCTTCTGTTCGATGCTGATCGCCGGGCTGAGGCCCGAGATATGATCGACATCGGGTTTCTCCATCATGTTGAGAAACTGCCTGGCATAGGCGCTGAGCGATTCGACATAGCGGCGCTGACCTTCGGCATAGATCGTATCGAAGGCCAGGCTGGACTTGCCCGAGCCGGACAGCCCGGTGATCACCACCAGCTGGTCGCGCGGGATATCGACGTCGATATTCTTGAGGTTATGTTCGCGCGCGCCGCGCACCTCGATATTTTTCAGCTCGGCCATGTCAGCCCCCCGGGACAGCAGTTGTTAACAGATAGTTGAGCCGGGCCGAGTCTCCAACCATAAAGTGAGAACATTCCCCGAACATTTATCCACAGGCCGGGTCTGTAATGCGCCCTGGAGGGGTTTTTCGCCTGCCCCCACGTCAATCGTAAGGCTTCCCAAACATGGGGCATGGGGATTAGACTGGTCGCATTCAGATTCAAATACTCATTCAGGATACCCCATGCGCCGCTTACTGACCTCCTGCGCCCTTGCATTTCTGACCGCCCTGCCCCTGTCTGCCCAAACCCTGCCTGCACAAACCCTGCCTGCACAAACCGACGACACCGCCGCGACCATCCTGGTGCTGGATGCCTCGGGGTCCATGTGGGGGCAGATCGACGGGGTCAACAAGATCGTCATCGCGCGCGAGGTTATCGGTGATCTGCTGACCCGGATCCCGGAAAACATGGCGCTTGGTCTGACGGTCTATGGCCATAACCGGCGCGGCGATTGTTCCGATATCGAAACCATGGTGCAACCCGGCATCGGCAATCGCGAGGAGATTGCGCGCATCGTCAACAGCGTCAATCCGCGCGGCCGCACGCCATTGTCGGATGCGGTGATTCAAGCGGCCGAGGCGCTGCGCTATACCGAAAACCCGGCCACGGTCATTCTGATCTCGGATGGGCGCGAGACCTGCAACCGCAACACCTGTGAGGTGGGGCGGGCACTGGAACAATCGGGGATTGATTTCACCGCGCATGTGATCGGTTTTGACGTGGCTGAACCCGAAGATATCGCGCAGCTTCAATGTCTTGCGGAGAGCACCGGCGGTCAGTATCTGTCTGCCTCCAACGCCACTGAGCTGGCCGATGCGTTGCAGCAGGTTGCCGTCGCCCCGCCGCCGCCGCCCGCGATGATCACGCTTCAGGCTGTGGTGGCACCCGATGACAGCGCCCCGGTTTCACCGCTGCTCTGGGAGCTGTTCGACGCCGATGGCAACGCGGTGATGGACGCGACGCAGGCGGCGGCGGTCACTCAGGTGCTGGAGCCTGGCAGCTACCGGGTGCAGCTCTATCGCATGGCACAGGAAACCGTCCATGCGGAGATGTTTACCGTGCTCGAGGGGCAGGATCAGGTGGTGACGCTGGTGCTGCCGCAGATCATCCCCACGGCCACGCTGTCGGCCAAGGATGAAGCCCCTGTTGGAGCCGAAATCGCCGTTGACTGGACCGGGCCCGATGGCGCGGGCGACGCGATATTGATCCTGCGTGCCGATGGCAGCGTCGAGGCATCGCGCGTGGCCACCGCGGGCGGCAATCCGGCCATGATCACCCTGCCGAGCAGCCCCGGCGATTACATCTTGCAATATTACAACCGCGATCTGCGGCGGGTTCTGGCCGAAGAACCGATTGCGGTCACACCGATCCCGGCCAGCATTGATGCGCCACAAACCGCCGTCGCCGGATCGACGATTCTGATCACCTATAGCGGGCCCGAGACCGAGGGCGATTTCATTGCCGCAGGCATTCCGGGGCGCGCGGCCTATGCCACCTATGCGCTGACCCGAGATGGCAACCCGGCAGGCCTGCGCGTGCCCTCGCAACCCGGCAGCTATGAGCTGCGCTATATCCTGGGTCAGGGGCGCGAAGTGCTGGCGCGCCGGATGCTGGAAGTGACGCCTGCCATGGCCACGCTGGACGCCCCCGACACCGCCCTGGCCGGCGACACGATCGCGGTGGCCTGGACCGGCCCCGGCTACCGGCCCGATCTGATTGCCGTATCGGTGCCGGGCAGCGCGACCGTGATCAACTATGTCCTGGCGCGCGACGGCAGCCCGGCCAGCATTGTCATGCCATCTGAGCCCGGCAGCTATGAATTGCGCTATGTCATGCAGCAGGATCGGGAGGTGATCGCCACCCGGCCGATCACGGTGACCGAGATCGGTGCCACGCTGGACGCCCCCGCCAGCGCGGTGGCCGGATCGACGGTTCAGGTTGCCTGGGACGGCCCGGATTACCAGAGCGATTTCATCGCTGTGTCACCGGTGGGTGATCCGTCGGGCTATGAAAACTACGCCTATACGCGCGACGGCACCCCATTGAGCCTGACCATGCCGACCGAACCGGGCCAGTATGAGATCCGCTATTATGTCAATCAGGACCGCTCCATCATCGGGCGGCGCATGATCGAGGTGACGGCGGTGGCGGCGAGGCTGGACGCACCTGCCAGCGCGGTGGCCGGTTCCGACATTCAGATCACCTGGGAAGGCCCGGATTATCAGAGCGATTTCATCGCTGTGTCACCGGTGGGTGATCCGTCGGGCTATGAAAACTACGCCTATACGCGCGACGGCACGCCGTTGAGCCTGACCATGCCGACCGAACCCGGCGAATATGAGATCCGGTATTTCGTCAACCAGGACCGGTCCATCATCGCACGCAGCCGCATCACGGTAACGGCGGTGGCGGCCACGCTGGACGCGCCCGCATCGGCCCCCGCCGGATCAACTGTGCAGGTTGCCTGGGCGGGCCCGGATTATCAGAGCGATTTCATCGCTGTGTCACCGGCAGATGACCCCTCGGGCTATGAGAATTACGCCTATACCCGCAATGGCAGCCCGGCCTCGGTTGAGATGCCGACCGAGCCGGGGCAATATGAGATCCGCTATTACGTCAATCAGGACCGCTCGATCATTGCCCGCCAGCCGATCGAGGTGACGGAGATTTTCGTGACCCTGCAGGCCCCGCCACAGGCCTTGGTGGGCGAAACCGTGCAGGTGGTCTGGGACGGGCCGGATTACCGCAATGATTTCGTGGCGGTGGGCCGGATGGATGAACCCACGCGCTATGAGGCCTATGCCTATACCCGCGAAGGCAGCCCGGCCTTGATCCAGATGCCGAGCCAGCCGGGCAGTTACGAGCTGCGCTATTACCTCAATCAGGATCGCCGCATCGCCGCGCGGGTGGCCATTACGGTGGCCGATCTGCCCGCCGTCACGCTGGATGGGCCGGCCACCGCCACCGCCGGCGGCACCATTCAGATCACCCATTCAGGCCCCGATTATCGCGGCGATTTCGTCGGTTTCGGGGTGGTGGGCGATGACCGGCGCTATGACGGCTACAGCTATACCCGCGATGGCCTGCCGCTGACGATGCGGGTGCCGGATGCGCCCGGCGATTATGAGCTGCGCTATTACATGCAGCCCGACAATCGCATTGTGGCGCGCCGGATGATCACGGTGATGGCCCCTTAGGGCGTAGATCAATGCAAAAGGCCGGGCGCTGTCTGCGGCCCGGCCTTTTGCATTTTGGTGCCCGGGTCCCGGGCTTACATGTGGATGACACGCCCATAGGCATCCAGCACCGCCTCGTGCATCATTTCTGACAATGTGGGGTGCGGGAAAACGGTGTTCATCAGATCTTCTTCGGTGGTTTCAAGCTGGCGCCCGACGATATAGCCCTGGATCAGTTCGGTCACTTCGGCACCGATCATATGGGCCCCCAGAAGCTCTCCGGTTTTGGCATCGAACACGGTCTTGATCATGCCCTCGGATTCGCCCAGAGCAATCGCCTTGCCATTGCCGATAAAGGGGAAGCGGCCGACCTTGATGTCATGGCCCGCCTCTTTCGCCTTGGCCTCGGTCAGACCGACGCTGGCCACCTGCGGATGGCAATAGGTGCAGCCGGCGATGGAATTGGGATTGATTGGATGTGGCTGGCCGCCGGTGATCAGTTCCGCCACCATCACACCCTCATGGCTTGCCTTATGGGCCAGCCAGGGCGCGCCCGCGATGTCGCCGATGGCATAGACGCCTTCGACCCCGGTGCGGCAATATTGATCGGTCACGATATGGGTGCGGTCCAGCGTGACGCCAAGCGCCTCCAGCCCCAGGCCCTCGGTATTGCCGACAATGCCGACGGCCGAAATCACCGTATCGAACTCATGTTTCTCAACCTTGCCGCCGGTCTCGATATGGGCGGTGACCTTGTCTGCGGCGCGGTCCAGCTGTTTGACCATCGCCTTTTGCAGGATCTTCATGCCCTGCTTCTCGAAGCTCTTTTTGGCAAAGGCGCTGATCTCGTCATCCTCGACCGGCAGCACCCGGTCCATCACCTCGACCACGGTCGTATCGGCCCCGAGCGTGTTATAGAAGCTGGCAAATTCGATGCCGATGGCCCCCGATCCGATGACCAGCAGCTTTTTTGGCATATGCGGCGGCTGCAACGCGGCCTTATAGGTCCAGACGCGTTTGCCATCGGCCTCGAGCCCCGGCAATTCGCGGGCACGCGCCCCGGTGGCGATGATGATGTCCTTGGCGGAAAGATCTTCGGTGCCCTTGTCGGTTTCAACCGTGACGCGGCCCTTGGCGGGAATCGTGGCCGACCCCATCACCACCGTGATCTTGTTCTTTTTCATCAGATGGCCAATGCCCGAAGACAGCTGTTTGGCCACCCCGCGCGAGCGTTTCACCACCGCATCCAGATCATAGCCGATATTGTCGGCTTTCAGGCCGAATTCGCGGGCCCGGTGCATCAGGTGAAACACCTCGGCGCTGCGCAACAGCGCCTTGGTCGGGATGCAGCCCCAGTTCAGACAGATGCCGCCCAGATGTTCACGTTCAACGATGCAGACCTTCTGGCCAAGTTGCGCGGCCCGGATCGCGGCCACATAACCGCCGGGGCCGGCCCCGATTACGATCGTGTCAAAGGATTGTGCAGCCATCCGTTATGATCCTCTCCGAAGAATTGGTCCGAGCCCGACCCATTTTCGCGCCGCAAGCTGTCGGATCGCGGCGTTTCAGGGGTGTGGTTTAATGATTGAACCATATATTTTCAAGCCGCAGGTTTCAGCTGTTCCAGCATCTTGCCATATCCCCCATCCGACAGAAAGGCCTTTTCCGCGACCGAGCTTTTGCGGCCAAGCGCCTCATTGCGATAGGGAAAGCGGCCAAATTGCCGGATGATCTGACGGTGGGCCCGCGCATGCAGCAGGTTGCTTTCGCGGCTTTCGGGCATTCGCTCGCACATCAGGCGCACGGAATGGTCCTGGTCGGGCAGGGATTCCGAATGCATGAATGGCAGGTAGAAGAACTGCCGCTCGGCTTCCGGAAACCGCATGTCCCAGCCGTGTTTCAAAGCCGAACAGGCCACCGATTTCGCCCGCTGATCGGTGGCGAAGGCACGTGGGTCGTTGCGGAAGATATTGCGCGGGAACTGGTCCAGCACGATGATCAGCGCCAGCGATTTTCGCGGGTGACCCGCCCAATCGACCAGCCGCCCGTCGCGCCCGTCCTGCCAGAGCGTCAGGTATCTTTCGCGGATCTCGGCATCAAATTCCGCGCCGCCCGTATACCATTTTTCCGGCCCGCTTTCGGTGATCCAGAATTCCAGCACTTCTTCTGATTTATGTGACATTGGCCATATCCTCCTTCTCTGTCTCCTGCCTCTGCTGCCGGGTTCAGCCCGACGGTGTTTCCGGGGTGGTCGTTTCGTTGCTGTCCGCCATTTCTTCGGCGGCCTCGACATAAAGCTCCTGCGCCGCCTCGACCGCATAGGCCGATGAGTTTGGCATCATGGCGCTGTAGGGAACGGCGTCGTAATCCTCGGCCTCGGAGGCATAGGCCGATTGGCGCTGCGTCATCCGCCAGCCGCCGTAAATGGCCATCACGGCCAGCGCGAGGGCCAAAAACACCCAGAACCCGCCTGGCCCGAAAACGCCCATCAGCCAGCCCACCATCGGCGGCCCCATGATTGCGCCAAGCCCGTTGACAAAGACCAGCCCGCCCGAGGCGGCGGCCATTTCATCGGTTTCGAGATAGTCATTGGTATAGGCGATGATCAGCGCATAAAGCGGCTGCGCCAGCCCGCCGGTCAATACGCCCGCCACCAGCAGCGCGGCAAAACTGGCACCGCTCAGAAACCCGACCGCCGCCGAGAGCGCGCCCGCCGCCGCAACCCCCGTGATCAGCACGCGCCGGTCCATCCGGTCCGACATCCAGCCGATCGGATATTGGAACACCAGGCCACCAACGAAAAAGGCCGAGACCAGCATTGCGATCTGGGTCACGCTGAGCCCCACCTGAGTGCCGTAAACCGCCGTCATGCCGAACTGCGCCGAAAACACGAATCCCATCAGGAACATGCCGACACAGCCGAAGGGTGAATTGCGGTAGAGCTGGATCAGGCTCATCGGTTTGGCGGTATCAAAGGATGGTGTCGGGGCGGCGGATAGCAAAATGGGCGCGAAAGACAGCGAAACCAGCACCGATGGGATGATAAAGAGGATATAACCGCCGGGATCGCCAAACCCGAGCATCGCCTGGCCCAGAATGAGCCCGGCCATCTGGAACAGCATATAGGCCGACAGCGCCTGGCCGCGATTGGCGTTCGAGGCGGCGTTGTTCAGCCAGCTTTCAGTGGTGACATAGACCCCCGACAGCGAAAACCCGATGATGACGCGCAGCGCCATCCAGGCATAGGCATTGGGCAGCACCGGATAGAGGATCAGAACCGCCGAGATGAAGGAGCCGAGCGCCGCGAATACCCGGACATGGCCGACCCGCCGGATCATGCCGGGGGCCAGTTGCGAGCCACCCAGAAATCCCACGAAATAGGCCGAGGCAATCAGCGACAGCTGAAAGGTTGAAAACCCTTCGATGCCACCGCGAATGCCCATCAAAGAGCCTTGCAGCGAATTGCCCACCTGCAACAGCATCAGGCCCAATAGAATGGCCCACGCGCTGGCCAATACCTGTTTCATGGCGTTTATCCGCCCTTATGGTCGCCCCCATAGTGACAGCCAAATATCTGGAAACCTACCATAAAACGACGTGAAATCGGCTCGTTCTCACTCATTTGCGTCAGAATCGGGGAAAAGCAACGAGGCATCGCCATAGGAAAAGAACCGATAGCCTTGCGCCACGGCATGGGCATAGGCTTTGCGAATCCTGTCTTGGCCCATCAGGGCCGAGACCAGCATCATCAGGGTTGATTTGGGCAGATGGAAATTGGTCATCAGCGCATCGGCGGCCCGAAAGCGGAACCCGGGATAGATGAAGATATCGGTCTGGCCCGACCAGGCGGTGACATGGCCGTGGCGGCGGGCTGCCGTTTCCAGCAATCTCAGCGCCGTGGTGCCGACCGGAATGATCCGCCCGCCGGCGGCTTTGGTGGCGGCGATTTCGGTCGCGGCGGTGGCGCTGATTTCGCCCCATTCGGCATGCATCTTATGGGTGGTCACATCGGCAACCGTGACCGGCAGAAACGTGCCCGCCCCGACATGCAGCGTGACATGGGTAAACGTGACCCCACGCGCCAGCAGCGCCGCCAGCAGCGGCTGGTCGAAATGCAGCGACGCGGTGGGGGCCGCCACCGCCCCGGGGTTGCGCGCCCACACGGTCTGATAATCCTCGCGGTCGCGATCATCGGCCGGTCTGCGCGCGGCAATATAGGGTGGCAGCGGCATGGCACCGGCGGCCTCGAGGGCGCTATCGAATGCGTCGCCCTCCAGGTTGAAGCGCAGCCGCAGCCCGCCCTCAAGCCCCGCAACCTCAGCCGACAGCCCGGCCCCGAATTCCACCACTTCGCCAAGCGCCAGCTTGCGCAGCGGTTTGGCCAATGCGCTCCAGCTTCCATCGGGTTGTGGTTCCAGCAATGTGACCTCGATCCTTGCCGAAACCCGGCCTTGCGCAGAATTGCGCCAGCGCTGCCCGGTCAGCCGGGCCGGAATGACCCGGGTGTCGTTCAGCACCAGCCGGTCGCCGGGGCGCAGGATATCGGGCAGATCGTGGACATGGGCATCGCTGAGCCTGTCGCCACGCGCCAGCAGCAGCCGCGCGGAGGATCGTGGCCTGGCGGGCCGCGTCGCAATCAGGTCTGCGGGCAGGTCAAAATCAAAATCACTCAGGTTCATCACTGGATCTCGGGCGGCGGGCTGCGGAAAATCTCGCGGAAGATACCGGGGGTCAGGACCGATAGCGGATTTACGGTGACAGTGCTGTTATCAGGTGGCCCCCGCATCCGATAGGTGAAACCGAACAGCCCCTCGCGGCGTGGCGAAAACAGCGCGCCCATCAACCCGTTGACCAGATAGAGCGGCGACACCACCCCCTGAAAATCGACCACCTCGGCCTGGGTGTCATAGACCCCGTCCAATGACAGGCCCATCGCCGGGCCAAGGGCTGTGCCCTCCACGATGGTGATGGCGCGCGGGCTGATGCGAAAATCGGCCCGCACCGCCCCAAGTGTAACGCCCTCACCCGTTGCCATCTGCTCGATCAGCCCCACGACCGAGACCAGGCTCAGCAATTCCGCAAAGGCGGGCGCATCCCTGAGGCGCGGGTTATCGATGGTCAGAAGCCCGGCATAATTGCCCTGCCCCGGATGCGGCCGCAGGATCAGGTCGAAGGCACCGCCATAGGCATTGTCATAGATGCCACTGGCCCTGAGCACCGCGCCGCCATCATCGGACTGCATCCTGAGCGACATGCCATCGGCTTCGCCCAGGATGGAGCCGGTGACACTGGCGCGCCCGCCGACCAGCCCGCGGAAATCGCCGCTGATCGGGCTGCCACCGATCCGGGCGCTGAGATTGGTCAGATAGATGCTATCGGTCACCGTCAGACGATCCAGCAGGATCTGCATCGGCAGGCTGCCGGAGGCCGCCGCGCCGGTATCCGAGCTTTGCGGCAAGCCGCGCAGATCGACCCTGCCGCCGGTAATGCGCACCATCGGCGGCCCGCCGTCTTGAGCAATCAGCCCGCCGGTGACGTCGATCCAGTCGCCAATGGCAAAATGATCAATGGCCAGTTGTGAAAAACGGGTGCCGTCAAGCGCGACCGAGCCGGTCAGATCCAGCCCGGCACCGTTGATTTCCAGCCGCGGCACCGACGGGGTTTCGCCAAGCGTCACTTCTGCCAGCAAGACACCGGTCTGCGGGCCGGTCAGCCGCCAGCCAAGTGCCGGAATGGCCAGGGCGATGCCCGCCAGATCGGATCGCAGCGTCAGTTCGGCGGCCCGCCCCGGTGACAGATCAAGCGTGAAATCACCATAGCCCTGCCCCTGCAACATGCCATCGGGCAGGACCACGCCGAAATCTGCCAGAGCTTCGGGCGTCAGCGTTGCGGTGCCTGCGATCTGGCTGTCGGGCGATGATCCCGGGCCGATGGCCCGCGACCAGCTGGCATCGGCCAGAAGCGCATCGAGCCGGGCCGCGCCGCCGATTTCAATTCGCGAATTATCGGCGTCGATCGCCAGCGCATCGGCGCGCAGCGCACGGCCCGCGACCAGCGTATCGGAGCGGACCTGCGCCAATCTGCCGCCAATGCGGAAATCAACGTCTTGCGGCGTCAGCCCCCGGCGCAGGATCAGATCAAGCCGCACATCGAGATCGACACTGCCGGTGGCCACCGTGGCGGGATCAAACGGGAACTGATCCAGCAGATGCAGCGGCTCGGCCGCAATCAGCGTCAGGGCCGCGGGCACATCGCCGGCAATCGCCAGATCAAATCGCGTCTCGGGGCGGCGCAGGCGGATATCGGAAATGCGCATGGTGGACCCGGCAAGCTGAAGCTGGCCGCCATTGGGGGCAGTGATCTGGCCGCCATCCAGCGCCAATGTCAGGGTGTTGTCGGCAATGGTCAGATAGCCGCGCCCGCCCTCGATCGGGGCCATGCGTTGCAGGGCGCGCACCCGGGCCTCCTCGAAATCGAATGTCAGGCCGAATTGCGGCGCGGTGCCCGGGCGCAGGCGCAGGCCCGCATTGAGGTTGCGGATGGTGCCGCCCAGAAGGTTCGCGGCCAGCCAGTTTCTTGTATTGGTGATCGAGGCCAGCGGCCAGAGCGGCAGCACCCGGCCTGCGTCAATCTCGGCGCTGGTCGCATCAATGCTGAGGCTGAGCCCGCCATCGCCGACCGCGGCGCGCCCGCGGGCGCGCAGATGCAGGCCCTCATCATAGAGCACCAACTGCCCCAGATCGATCCGCAGATCCGGGAAGATCTGCAACCGCATGTCCAGCGCGCCGCCTTGAAACTGCACCGGGTTTTCCAGAATGCCCGGCATGTCGGCGGTGATCTCGCCCATCCGGAGCTGCGCGACATAGACCGGCCCCTCCAGCAGGTCGGCATAGCCGCTGATGCTGGTCGACAGGTTCGGCGCGACGATGGTCAGATCCTGCACCTGCAACCGGCGCGCGGCGGCGTCATAGTCAAAGGTCAGGTCAAGCCGGTCCAGCGCAATCGGATCGACGCCCGCACCGGGATGGATCTGGCCCGCGGCGACGCGCAATTGCCCGGTCAGATGGCCAAGCGAGGCATCATCGCGGATCACGGTTGTCAACTGGCCGCTCATCGGGGCCTCGATCAGCGACAGCCAGGTCAACGCATCGCTGATGCCAGCCACATCGCGGGCGCGCAGGTTCTCGAAAGCGGCGACAATATCGGTCTCGCCCTGCGCCGCGCGCCTTGTAAAGCTGAGGTCGAGCCGCCCCGCCTCGGCCCCGGCAATATCGCCCCCCACAGTCAGCGTCAGCGCACCATCGACGGGCACCAATGACAAGGTGGCATCCGCGACCTCAAGCCGGTCATCGGTGCCTGCGTTTTCGATCACCAGATCGACGCCTGCAGCGGTGACGCTTTCGAGATAGTCAAACACCGGTTGGGCAAACATCCGGTCAATGCCCGCCAGCGTCTGTGCCAGATCGCGGGCCTGGCCTGCGGCACCGCCGGCAAAAGCCAGATCGAGGCTGCCATCCTCGGCCCGGACCAGCCTGAGCCCGGCCCCCGCCAACTGCACCCGGCGCGGTCGGAGCGTGCCCGTCAGAGCCGAACCGGGGTCGATCGACACGGCAAGCTGCGGCAGCACCATGCGCGGCTGGCCATCGACCGACATCGCGACATCGGAAAACAGCATCTGTGGCAACATGGCATCGCGCGACAGCCGCATGCCGACACCGCCAAGCGTGACATCGCCCCCCGGCATGGCGGCGTCGATGCGGGCCTCGATCCGGGCGCGGGCCCAATCAGGCAGCGCAATCTCACGCCCGCCGGGCGGAAAGGCCAGCGCCAGCAGCCCCGCCGCAAGCAACAGCACGAAGATCGACAGCCCCCACAGACACCAGCGCATAACGCGCCTGCGCCGTCGCGGCTGCGGGTCGGGGGTGGGGTCTGCCATCGGGTGCGCCGGATTGATGAGGGATGCCTGTTATATTCAGGCCTTATTCTTGCGGTATTTCCCCTGGCTTGCAAACCCGATATGGCCCCGACATGGCAAAGACCCGCCGAAGAAAGGACCCTCTCGATGATTGCAGTCAAGGACATCGCCCCCGATTTCACCCTGCCACGCGAAAATGGCAGTGATCTGACACTGTCCCACCTGCGCCCCGGCGCGGTGGTGCTGTATTTCTACCCGCGCGACGATACGCCCGGCTGCACCACGGAGGCGCTGGATTTCACGGCGCTGAAGCCTGAATTCGAAGCGGCTGGCGTGACTGTTCTGGGCATCTCGCGCGATAGCGTCGCCAAACATTGCAAATTCATTGCCAAACATGATCTCGGCATCGGGTTGCTGTCCGATACCGATGGCGCGGTCTGCGCGGCCTATGGCACCTGGGTTGAAAAAACCCTCTATGGCCGCAAATCCATGGGCATTCAGCGCGCCACGTTTCTGATTGCCGGCGATGGCGTGGTGGCGCAGGTCTGGCCCAAGGTAAAGGTCGCGGGCCATGCCGAAGCGGTGCTGGCGGCGGCGCGCAGCCTGTGACCACGCTGAGCGAAATGGCCTGTGCGGTGCTGAACACGGCCGATGCACGCGAAAAGACCCGGCTCAGCCGCGAACTGGCCGCGCAGTGGTTTGCCGCGCGCCAGGGCACCACCGCGCCGATTGAAGTGGGCATCGCGGTGCCGCCCGATATTCCGGCCCGGCCCGAGCGCCCGGAATTGTTGAGCCCGCGCGATGTGGCGCGCCGCAAACCGGGGACCGAGGCCGGGCGCAAGGCGCTGCTGCATGCGGTCGGCCATATCGAGCTGAATGCCGTCGATCTGCATTGGGACATCATCGCGCGCTTTGGCCATATCCCGATGCCGATGGGGTTTTACGATGATTGGGTGAAATCGGCCGATGAGGAATCGAAGCATTTTCAACTGATCGAGGATTGCCTGTTTGAGATGGGCAGCTTTTACGGCGATCTGCCCGCGCATCTGGGCATGTGGCGCGCGGCCGAAGACACCCGCGCCGATCTGATGGGGCGCCTTGCCGTTGTGCCCATGGTTCTGGAGGCGCGCGGTCTGGATGTGACACCCGGCATGATCGAGGTCTTTCGCAACGCCCCCGACCCCGCGGCAAAGCAGGCCGTGGCGGCGCTGGAGGTGATCTATGCCGAGGAAGTTCACCATGTCGCCTATGGATCGAAATGGTTCCACTTTTTATGCGGGCGGCAGGATATCGACCCCAAACAGGCCTTTCACCACCTCGTAAAACGCTATTTCCACGGCCCCCTGAAACCCCCCTTCAATGAGGAAAAACGCGCCGAGGCGGGCATCCCCCCCGACTTCTACTGGCCCCTTTCTGACAGCGGATCAGTCACTTGAGCAGCGAATCACCGACTGATTTGGGCGGAAACTTGCCAAATTGTGGACAAATTTGGGTTTTCCGGTGTCTGTGACAAAAAAAGGTTTGAGGCGGGCACGTCTTTTGGCTTAACCCGGACTGGTCGGGCCTTCTTGTGGGGACAGGGGGACCCGGCATAGACGAGGGAAATGGGGCAGAAAACGTGAAATTCAATTTGGCCAACCGCATGAATGCGGCTTTGGAAAGCTGGTTGCCGGAACAACGGCTGTTTCTGAAATCCGACAGGGGCATGCGCTATGTCCGGCTGAAGCCGGTGACACAGGCCATCATGATCACCGGGTCATCGCTTTTTGTCGGCTGGACCGTGATTGTGACCGCGATCTTTCTGATTGATGCGATCAGCGCCGGGGGCGTGCGCGAACAAAGCGAGCGGGCGCAGCTGGCCTATCAGGAGCGGCTGAACCAGCTCTCCGAGGAACGCGACACCCGCGCCGCCGAGGCGCAGGCCAGCCAGACCCGGTTCGGGGTGGCGATGGCGGAAGTGTCGGATATGCAATCCCGGCTTCTGGGCTCCGAGGAGCGCCGCCGCGAGTTGGAAACCGCCGTTGAGGTGATCCAGACCACCCTGCGCCGGGTGATGAGCGAACGCGATGAAGCGCGCAGGCAGACGACGCAGCTTCTGGCCGAGCTGGAGGCCGAAACCGGGTCAACACAGACCGTCGCCGGCCGGTTGCGCGATCTGGAACTGACGCTGGATTACATGGCGACCGCGCTGGAGCGCACCGCCGATGAGCGCGACGATGCCTATCAGGTTGCCGTCGCCGCCCGCGACGAGGTCGATGAGCTGGAATTCACCGCAGCCCTCGCCGATGAACGCAACGAGCGGATTTTCGCGCAGTTGGAAGAGGCGGTTCTGGTCTCGATGGAGCCGCTGGACCGGATGTTCAGCGCGGCCGGGCTTTCGACCGACGATATCATCGATCGGCTGCAGACACGCTATCAGGGTCAGGGCGGGCCGCTGATGCCCATCACCATGTCCTCGCGCGGCGAAGCCCCCGATCCGCTATCGCTCAGGGCAAATGAAATTCTAGGTCAGCTGGATGCCATAAACATGCGCCGTATCGCTGCCGAACGATTGCCTTTTTCCGAACCGGTCTATCAACGCACCCGGTTTTCATCGCCCTTTGGAATGCGCAACGGGCGCATGCATAACGGCGTCGATCTGGCGGCCCCGACCGGCACACCGCTTTATGCAACCGCCGATGGTGTCGTCACGACCGCCGAGCGTCAGAACGGCTATGGCCTGATCGTCAGGATCCAGCATGACCTGGGATATGAGACAAGATTCGCCCATATGTCGCGCCTCAACGTAACCGCCGGCCAAAGGGTCTCGCGCGGGGACAGGATCGGTGATATGGGGAACACCGGACGGTCAACAGGGTCTCATGTTCATTATGAGATCCGGCGCAATGGCACACCGCTCAACCCCATGAGCTACATTACAGCAGGTAGAGATGTTTTCTAAATCCAAGATCAATGAGCCCGGACCCAAACAAGCCGGATCTTCCTCCGATCAGTCGCAAGCGGCGTCTGCATCTTCCGACAAATCCTCGAGCGAACGGACGTCTATGCCCTTGACCAGCAACAAGCCAAAACCCCCCGCATCGACGCTCAGCACGGATCTGACCATTGTCGGCAATCTGCGCACGACCGGCGACATCATGGTTGAAGGTCACGTTCAGGGCGATATTCGGGCCCATCTTCTGACGGTTGGCGAAGGGGCCACCATCGAAGGCGAGATCGTGGCCGATGACATTGTGGTCACAGGCCGGGTGATCGGTCGTGTGCGCGGCTTGAAAGTGCGCCTGACGGCCACCGCGAAGGTCGAAGGCGACATCGTTCACAAGACCATTGCGATCGAAAGCGGGGCCCATTTCGAGGGCTCGGTGCAGCGTCAGGAAGATCCGCTTGCCTCGGGCAGCGGTGCCGCCCCTGCCCGTCTTGGCGCTGGTGCCGGAGCAGGCGCAGCCAAGCCTGCAGTGCCGCCGCGCAAACCCAAACCTGCCGATGCCGAGGCCTGAAACAGGGTTTTCCGCTGACACGTCAAACAGCCCTCCGCATGTCGCATGCGGGGGGCTTTTTCATGCGTCGCGCAGCGCCCGGCGATAGATATGCCAACTGGCATGGCCAAGAACCGGCAGCGCCACAAGCAGCCCCAACAGCGCGGGCAGCATGGCGGCAAAGGTCAGCACCGCAATCACCAGCCCCCAGGCCAGCATCACCTTGGCATTGCGGCGCACAGTGCCGAGGCTGGTCAGCATCGCGGTGACGAAATCCAGTTCCTTGTCCAGCAGGAGCGGCAGCGAAATCACCGTCAGACAAAACAGCACCAGCGCGAATCCGGCACCGAACACCGTTCCGACCAGCAGCATCAACAAGCCCTCGGGCTGAAACAGATAGGCGTAGGAGGATGAGACATTCATCAACGCCGATGGCCCCAGAAACAGCGCAAACAGCATATGGGCAAAAAACGACCAGAACAGGAAATAAACGATGATCACCCAGGACATCAGGGGCAGTTGGCGCAGGCGCTGGTGCCACACCACGCTCAATATATCGCTGAGGCTGCAATCCTTGCCCTGCTCCAACCGGTGCGAAACCTCATAAAACCCGACCGCCAGAAAAGGGGCCAATAGCGGAAAGCCAACGGTCATCGGAATGGCCCACCAGATCTGTTCGGTGACGAAAAGGAAGTAATAGATCGCCCATCCGCCAAGCACACAGAGCCCCGAAAAGAACAGCCCCATCATCGGTGCCCGCCGAAAATCACGCCATCCCGCGGCAAGGGCGAATGTGAGGTCGCCCATCTGCATGGTCTGGATCTGCGGCACTTTCGAGGCCGCCGGCATGGTGCCTGTATCGCTCATCTCGCTCAACTCCCCTGTCGGCAAAATGCTACGGGAAGAGGCTTATCCTTGCCAAGATAAAACCAGCCGCCGGAACACGGAAACATCGCCACCGGGCGGGGGGAAAACTTTTCCTGCAAAAGTTTTCAAATTTCTTTCGAAAGAAATTTCGTGGCGCGTCAGTCGTCCGATTGCGCCTCGGCGCGGCTTTTGCCCGCCACATTCATGGCCAGAGTCGCGGCCATCAACCCATCCAGATCGCCATCCAGAACGCCGGATGTATCGGAGGTTTCAAAGCCCGTGCGCAGGTCTTTCACCATCTGATAAGGCTGCAACACATAAGACCGGATCTGATTGCCCCACCCGGCATCGCCGGCGCTTTCATGGGCCTCGTTGACCAGCGCGCTGCGCTTGTCCAATTCCATCTGATAGAGCCGCGATTTCAATGCTTTCATGGCAATATCACGGTTCTGGTGCTGCGATTTCTCGGAACTTGTCACCACGATCCCGGTCGGCGCATGGGTGATGCGCACGGCGGAATCGGTAGTGTTGACATGCTGCCCGCCGGCCCCCGATGACCGGTAGGTGTCGATGCGGATATCGGATGGGTTGATCTCGATTTCGATATTGTCATCGACCACCGGATAGACCTTGACCGAGGTGAATGAGGTATGCCGCTTGGCGGCGCTGTCAAATGGCGAGATCCGGACCAGCCGGTGCACACCCGATTCCGATTTCATCCAGCCATAGGCATTTGGCCCCGATATCTTGTAGGTGGCCGATTTTATCCCGGTCTCCTCGCCGGCGCTTTCGGCCTGCAATTCCACCTCATAGCCCTTTTTCTCGGCCCACCTGACATACATCCGCGCCAGCATCGCGGCCCAATCGCAGCTTTCGGTGCCGCCGGCACCTGAATTGATCTCGAGGAAGGTGTCATTGCCATCGGCCTCGCCATCCAGAAGCGCCTCAAGCTCTTTCGCGGCGGCGCTTTTTGCCAGCGCGGCCAGCGCGGCTTCGGCCTCCGCGACGATCTCCGTGTCACCCTCCATCTCACCCAGTTCGATCAGCTCGATATTGTCGTTCAGACCGCTTGAGATGGCCTTGTGAGAGCCCAGTTTATCGACCAGCGCCTGTCGGTCGCGCATCAGTTTCTGCGCCCGGGCGGGATCGTTCCACAGATCGGGATCCTCGACCCTTGCGTCGAATTCCTCCAGCCGGTGCTGCGCTGTCTCGATATCCATGCGCTGGCCCAGAAGCTCCAGCGATTTCCGGATCTTTTCGATATGGCTTTGGGTTTCGGCCCGCATGATGCTCACCTGACTGGGATCGGAGTTTCAAGGGATGTAGACGAGCCTCGGGGTGGCTGCAAGATACCCCTAGTATAGCCCGCCTGACGTCAGTTCGCCAAACCCTGTTCCGGTTGGCACCCGCGCGGTTTCGCCGGTTGACGTGGTCACGGTGGCCCCGCTCTGATCGACCGGGCCACCCTCGACCAGCGCTGCGTTATCGGATGCGCCGCGGGCGATGATCGGCAGGTTGGTTCCCATGCCAAACCCGCCATCGACGATCGACAGCATGCCAAAGAACGGCTCCTCACCGATGCGGAAATATTCCGCCACCACATCGGGGCCGCTGGCACTGTCGGGCAGACGCTGACCCGAAAAGCGGTCGATATTGTAGAATTGCCCACCCGGTGGCACCCGGAACGGCCCGCCGCCATATTCGGCGACGGCCTGCTGCATGAATTCGTTGAAAACAGGTCCGCAGGTGCCGCCGCCCGACGCGCCGCGCAGGCTGCGTGGGTTGTCATAGCCGATGTAGCAACCGGCCGCGATGGTCGAGGTGAAACCAACGAACCAGACGTCGCGCGAATCATTGGTGGTGCCGGTCTTGCCCGCCGTCGGCACGCCCAGATTGATCCGGCCCGCCGCGGTGCCACGTTCGACGACGCCGCGCATCATCGAGGTCAGCTGATAGGCGGTGATGGCATCGATCACCCGTTCGCGGTTCGACACGATGACCGGTGCCCGGCCGGGTTCGAGCGAGTCCCGCAGGCAATCGCGGCAAATTCGCTGGTCATGGCGATAGACGGTCCTGCCGAACCGGTCCTGAACCCGGTCGACCAGCGTCGGTTCCACCCGCTCGCCGCCATTGGCGAACATCGAATAGGCTGCGACCATGCGAAACAATGTGGTTTCCTGTGATCCGAGCGCATTGGCCAGATAGGGGTCCATGTCATCATAGACGCCGAACCGTTCGGCATATCTGGCCACCGTTTCCATACCCACATCCTGCGCCAGCCGGACCGTCATCAGATTGCGCGACCGAACGATGCCGGTGCGCAGCGGAGCCGGGCCGTAGAACTGGTTCGAGGCGTTGGTGGGCCGCCAGATGCCTTCGCCGGTATCGACCTCGATCGGCGCGTCGATCACGATGGTGTTCGGGCTGTAGCCCGAATCCAGGGCCGAGGCATAGACGAAGGGCTTGAAGCTCGATCCCGGCTGGCGGGTGGCCTGCGTGGCCCGGTTGAACCCGGAATACTGGTAGGAAAAGCCGCCCTGCATCGCCAGCACGCGGCCCGAATTCACATCCATCGCCATGAATCCGCCCTGCACTTCGGGGATCTGGCGCAGGCTCCAGCGGATAAAGCTGCCATCGCTGTCCGATGTCATGGCGCGCACATGGATGACGTCGCCCACCTCCAGCAGATCGCCGGGGGTTCTGGCGCGGTTGCCGACATTGCCATCGCCATCAATCGGCCGCGCCCAGGTCACGTCCTCGGACAGAATCCATTGGCCATCTTCGTCATCCTCAACCCCTTCGATGCCGATCCGGGCCCGGGTGTCGCCAATCTCCAGCACGACGGCGGCATACCAGCCATCAACATCGCGCGGAAACTCCACATCGGCCAGCGCGTCGCGCCAGACCGCTTCGCCGCCTTCCAGATCGCCCGGGTCGATCGTGACCAGCGGTTCGCGCCACTGGCCCTGATTGCGGTCATAGGTTTCCAGCGCCCGGCGCAGGGCGACCTCAGCGGCCCGTTGCAGGCTTTCATCCATGGTGGCGCGCACCGCATAGCCACCGGTGAAAAATTCGTCCTGACCGAAATTGCGGCTCAGCTGGCGGCGGATTTCATCGGTGAAATAGCTGCGCGAGGGCAATTGCGCGCGGAAAGGTTCGATATGCCCGCCCTGCACGGTCTCCAACGGGGCGGCCTGGGCGGTCTCCATCTCGTCACGGGTCAGATAGCCGTTTTGAAACATCTCGCGCAGCACGTAATTGCGCCGGCTGACCGCGCCCTCATAGTTGCGCACCGGATGCAGCGCGGTGCCGCCCGATTGCGGCAAGGCGGCCAGATAGGCGGCCTGTTCGGGGCGCAATTCGCTCAGATCGGCGTTGAAATAGGTCTGCGCCGCGGCGGCGACGCCAAAACTGCGCTGGCCCAGTTCAATCTCGTTGAGGTAAAGCTCCATGATCCGCTCTTTGCTGAGCGTCTGTTCGATGCGCGCGGCCAGAATGATCTCGCGGATCTTGCGTTCAACCCGGCGTGACCCATCCAGAAGGAAGTTCTTGACCACTTGCTGCGTGATGGTCGAGGCCCCGCGCATTTCAGTGCCGCGCGATCGGATGGCATCGATCAGCGCCGCCGCAATGGCGCGCGGATCATAGCCCGGATGAATAAAGAAATTCCGGTCCTCGGCGCTGACAAAGGCATTGACGACCAGCGGCGGAATCTCGTCATAGGATGCGTAGATCCGACGCTCTGCGGCAAATTCATCCATGATCTGGCCTTCACCCGAATAAATCCGGCTGATGGTGGCGGGCGCGTATTGCGCCAGCATATCATAATCGGGCAGATCGCGGGCATAGGTGAAGATGACACCGCCAACGATCAGCGCACCCATCACCAGACCATTGGTGATGAGACTGAAAATCGCTCCGAAAACGGAGAGGATGAAACGGATCATGCGCGCGCGACTCCCGGGGGGTT
Organism: Alterinioella sp.; assembly: GCF_058343375.1. Classification (NCBI taxonomy): domain Bacteria; kingdom Pseudomonadati; phylum Pseudomonadota; class Alphaproteobacteria; order Rhodobacterales; family Paracoccaceae; genus Alterinioella; species Alterinioella sp. The sequence continues at coordinate 1,882 of NZ_JBTUJH010000056.1, read as the reverse complement.
GATGACAGCCCTTATAGGGGCCCCGATCGGGGGGGTCAAAAGCCTGAATGCACGGGTGGCGGCTTTTCGCGGGATAAATCCGCCAAACCGGTTGCGGCGGGGTCAGACTGGGTCGCGCCAGCGCCGCCCATGGGCAGATCCGGGCAGCCCGAGGCGGCACCTGTCGCGGCTACCTGTCGGGCGGAATTGCGTAGGTCATCGAGGCCCGCGCCACCGGGTCGGGCCTGCCTTGCGAATAGATCAGGCAATCGCCCACCGCCAGCCGCCGCCCCAGTTTCAACAGCCGCGTATTACAGATCAGATCGGCCCCCGCCGCCGGTCTGTGCATGAAATCCAACGAGATATTCGTGGTCACCGCCAATGCGACCGGCCCGATCATCGCCAAGACCGACAGATAGACCCCGATATCGGCCAGCGCGAATATCGCGGGGCCAGACACCGTGCCGCCGGGGCGCAGATGTATTTCGCGCACGACAAGGCGCACCCTGATCGCCATCTCGGACACGTCCTCGATGATGAAATCGCCGCCAACCTGCGGAAATTCGCGGGCCAGAAACGCCTCAAGCGCCGGTTTATCCATTACAACTGCCATTGCCCTGCCCCCGTCATTCACCATAGGCTTTGCGCGAAACCCGTGCCAATGACAAGAGGCCGGTGACAAGAGGCAGGTGACAAGAGAAGGAATGGGCCATGACTGAGGATATTCTGATCCGCGAGGATCTGGGCGCCATCACGCGGCTGACCCTGAATGCCCCCGCCAGCCTGAATGCGCTGTCGGATGCGATGCTGGCGCGGCTGCGGGCCGAATTTGGCGCCTTGATGGAGGATACCGGCCAACGGGTGATAATCCTGCGCGGCGCGGGCAAGGCGTTCTGTGCCGGCCACGACCTGAAGGAAATCGCCCGAATGCGCCAGTCCGATGACAGGGGCACGGTGGCGCTGCGTGATCTCTTTGGCCGCTGCTCCGAGGTCATGCAGATGATCCGCCGCCTGCCGCAGCCGGTCATTGCGCAGGTCCATGGCATTGCCACGGCGGCGGGGTGCCAGCTGGTCGCCTCCTGCGATCTGGCCGTTGCCGCCGATGAGACGCGCTTTGGCGTCAATGGCGTCAATATCGGGCTGTTCTGTTCAACGCCGATGGTGGCGCTGAGCCGCAATATCGGGCCCAAGCAGGCCTTTGAGATGCTGACCACGGGGCGCTTTGTTCTGGCGGCCCGGGCCGTGGAACTGGGCTTGATCAACCGCGCGGTGCATACCGACCGGCTGGAGGTAGAGACCATGGAGCTGGCGCAATCCATTGCGGAAAAACTGGGGGCGGCGGTGCGTATCGGCAAACGCGCCTTTTATGAGCAGCTGCACATGACCCTGGATCAGGCCTATCACTATACCGGCGCGGTGATGGTCGAAAACATGCTGATTGATGACACCGCCGAGGGCATTGTCGCCTTCCTTGAAAAACGCCCGCCGAACTGGTCGCAAGACTGAATGCAAGGCCGGGCGTCACGCGCGTCAGCACCAAAGCGACAGCAAGGCGACAGCGACCGCCCCCCCGGACATGCCCGCGCGGGCCGCTACGGCGCGCGCGCAATTGCGCCACCGATTTGGCCTGCGTGGCCATGGCTCAGACCCCGTAGATGGTGCCGAATTTGGCGTCGAGATAATCCAGCAGCGGGGCCTCGCTGACCGCCATCCGGGCCGCGTGTTCGACAGTATCGCGGGGCGCGCGGAGCCCGCCATGGGTTTGCAGCTTCGCCGCCATCCAACCCGTCGCAGGCGAGGGATCGCCCACTGCCAGATGCGCGTCCAGATCGGGGATATCCTGACGCAGGGTCTGAAACAGGCACCCGGCATAGACATTGCCAAGCGTATAGGTCGGGAAATA
>NZ_JBTUJH010000055.1:0-4401 GCF_058343375.1 Alterinioella sp. | reverse complement strand
GATAGGGCGTGCCAAGGCCGATCTTCTGGCCGCCTGCGAGGCCGAAGGCGTGCCGGCCGGGCCGATCAATGATCTGGCGGAGGTCTTTGCCGACCCCCAGGTGCAGGCGCGCGGCATGCAGATTGCGCCGGGCGGGGTGCCCGGCGTGCGATCCCCGTTTACGTTTTCGGATGCGGAATTGCGGCTTGAGAAACCCGCGCCGAAACTGGGCGGCGATGGCTGAGGCGGGCGGGTTTCAGCGCTGCGAGCTGTGACTATCGCCTTGCCAATTCACCGCAACAGCCGATCCAGCGCCGCATCCAGCGGTGCCCAATCGGTGATCTGCAGGCGCACCGGCAGGGTCAACACGCTGGCGCGGTAACGCCTGGGCAGACGGACGGCGTCTTTTTCCGTTGTCACCAGCTGCGCGCCGTGTGCCTTGGCATCCCGGTCGAGACGCGCCAGCAGGGTGTCGGTCAGCGGCTGGTGATCCGACAGCGCCTCAGCCGAGATCACATTGGCCCCCATCGCGCGCAGGGTGGCAAAGAACTTTTCCGGGTGCCCGATACCGGCAAAGGCCACCACAGGCAGCCCGTCAAAGGGCATTCCGGTGGGCAGGGGCACAAGATGGCCGGTCAGGCGCGGCAGCGTGATCTGACCGGACCAGGCGTCGCGAAAGCGGTCCTGCGCCCGGTCGGGCCCGATGCTGAGCACCATATCGGCGCGCTTGAGGCCGGTGGAAATGGGTTCCCGCAAAGGGCCTGCCGGGATCACCTTGCCATTACCGAAGCCGCGCCCGGCATCGACCACCACGATCGACAGATCCTTGTGCAGGCCCGGGTTCTGAAACCCGTCATCCAGCAAGATCACCTGCGCCCCGTCGGCAATTGCGGCCAGCGCCCCGGCGTGGCGGTCCCGCGCCACCCAGACCGGCAGGAACGCGGCCAGCAACAGCGGTTCATCGCCGACATCGCCAGCGCTGTCGCGGCCTTCCACCACCCGGTGCGGGCCTGTGATCGTGCCGCCATAGCCGCGGCTGACAACATGCGGCCGAACACCGCGCGCGGCCAGCCGTTCGGCCAACGCAATCACGGTCGGGGTTTTGCCGGTGCCGCCTGCATTCAGGTTCCCGATGCAGATCACTGGCACATCCACATGCGCCCCCGGCCCCCGGCGCAACCGCCATGCGGTGGCGGCCCCGTAAAGCGCGCCCAAGGGGGCCAGGATGGTGCTGAGCAACCCGGCCGGGCGGTGCCAGAACGCCGGGGCCCGCATCAGGCTGCGATCCGTGGCGTGGCGTCAAGCTGTTCAAACAGCATCTCAAGCGCCCGGTCGGTGACATCGGCCCCGGCTGATGAGACCTCCCAGGCGGCATGTGCCAGTTCGGCGGCCTTGTCGGGGTTCAGAAGCTCATTCACAGCCTCGGCCAGCGATCCGGGCGAGGTGACAAGGCGGCAGGCCCCGGCTTGCGCCAGGCGCTGAAAGATATCGACGAAATTGGTCACATAGGGACCGTGCAGGATGGCCGAACCCAGGGCGGCCGGTTCAAACGGGTTGTGGCCGCCAATGGGTTCCAGAGAACCGCCGACAAAGCTGATCGGTGACAGGCGATACCACAGGCCAAGCTCACCCAGGGTATCGGCCAGATAGACCTGCGTATCAGCATCGGGGCGGTCGCCGTTCGAGCGCCGGACATAGCTGAATTTGTGGCGCTCGATCAAAGCCGCAACTTCATCGGCGCGGTTCGGGTGGCGCGGCACCAGGATCAGCAGCAAACGGTGATTGACCCGCAGCGCCTGGGCATGGGCCTCTAGCACTTTTTCTTCTTCGCCGGCATGGGTCGAGGCGGCAAGCCACACCGGCCTGCCATTCAAGCGCTGCGCCATGCGGGTGCGTTCATCCTCGTCACAGGGCAGCGCCGCCGCCCCTTCCTTCAGCGTGCCGGTCACCTGCAACCGGTCGGCGGGCAGGCCAAGGCGGCGCAGGTAGCCCGCGGTGATGTCATCCTGGACATGGGCCAGATCGAACTTGCGCAGAAGGCTGCGGGCCATGCCCCGCAGGAACCGCCAGCGATCATGGCTGGATTTGGACATCCGCGCATTGATCAGCACCATCGGCGTGCCGCGCGCCTTGGTTTCGCATAGCAGGGCGGGCCAGAATTCGCTTTCCGTCCAGACCGCCATATCGGGCTGCCAATGGTCCAGAAAGCGGCGCACATAGGTCAGCACATCGACCGGAATGAACTGATGCGTGGCGGCCGGGGGCAGGCGCGCGGCCATGACCTGCGCCGAGGTGACGGTGCCGGTGGTGACCAGAAAATGCAGCTCGGGCCGTTCCTCTGACATCCGGCGGATCAGTTCCAGCAAGGACAGCGATTCGCCGACGCTGGCGGCGTGGAACCAGATCAACGGCCCATCCGGGCGCGGTGCCGAGGCGATGCCCCGGCGTTCATCAATGCGGGCGGGGTCTTCCTTGCCCGCCGCCAACCGGTCGGCAAGCTTGCGTTCGGCAAACCGCGTGGCACGGGCCGAAAATGCCAGATAAGCGGATAGCGCCAGCGAGAAGCTCATGAAATTCGGCTCAGTTGCCCAGTTCTTCCGTGGGCGAGGCTTCGGTTGCTTCATCCCGCAGGCGGTGAATATGGGCGATGAAATACCGCATATGGGCGTTATCGACAGTGCGCTGCGCCTCGGTTTTCCAGGCGTCATAGGCGCTGGCGTAATCGGGGAACATGCCGACAAGGTGGATGGCGTCGACATCCTTGAAGGCATTGCGGCTCGGGTCGATCAGTTCGCCGCCAAAGACGAGGTGCAGGCGTTGGGTCATCGGGGCCTCGATATGGGTTCAGGGGTCGGGTTGCGCGCACCCTAGCCATCTGCGGCCAAGCGTCAAGCGGGGCGGCGGCGGGCCATCAGGGCGGCGTGCAAAGGCGCGCCTGCGGTGATCACGCCGGGCAAAAGCGGGGTGGGGTTGTTGAACACAAGCGGCGCGCCATCGCGGTCGGTCACTTCGGCCCCGGCCTCGGTTGCGATCAGCGCGCCGGCGGCAATATCCCATTCCCACGAATCGCGGAACGTGACCATGCCGTCAAAGCGCCCCTCGCCGACCAGAGCCATCCGGTAGGCCAGCGACGGGCGATAGCTGCGTTCGGCCAACGGCACGCCACCGGGCCAGTGACCCGCGTCGAAATTGGGCCGCGCGGCCAGGATCTGGGCCGCCGGTTCATCGCCAAGCCTGGAGGCGGTCAGCGGGGCACCATTGAGATGCGCGCCCTGCCCAAATGCTGCCGTGAACATCCGATCCATCATCGGCAGAAACACCACGCCCGCGATGATGCGGCCCGATTGCGCCACGGCCAGCGAATGGGCAAAGGCGCGGTTGCCCTCGATAAAGGACCGGGTGCCGTCGATCGGATCGACAATGAATACGCGGGCCTTGCCAAGCCGCGCGGCGCTGTCTTCGGTCTCCTCGGACAGCCAGCCATAATCGGGGCGCGCGGCCAGAAGTTCGGCCTTGAGCATCCGGTCAATCTCCAGATCGGCTTCGGTCACCGGGCCATGGCCGCCGGGCTTGTCCCAGATCCGGGGGTTTTTGGTCCAGTAAGTCGCGGCGATGCGACCGGCGGCCTTGGCGGCGTCGATCAACAGGGTCAGGTCACGCGCCGGCAAGCGTCATCCCCTCGACCAGCAGCGACGGGCAGATATGGCTGAGATGGGCCCTTGCGTCATTGCCGGGCAAGATGGTGCGCAGCATGTCGCGCAGATTTCCGGCCACGGTGCATTCATTGACCGGATAGGCGATCTGGCCGCCCTCCACCCAAAACCCCGACGCGCCGCGTGAATAATCGCCGGTATTGGGGTTGATCGACGATCCGATCAGGCTGGTGATCAACAGGCCGGTGCCCATCTGCGCCATCAGATCATCGCGGCTGTCCGGGCCTTGCGTCAGTGCAGTATTCGAGACCGAGGGCGACGGTGGCGATGACAGCCCGCGCGCGGCATTGGCGGTCGATTGCAGCCCAAGCTTGCGCGCCGTGGCAAGATCGAGCGTCCAGCCGGTCAGCAGACCATCCTCGATAATGGCGCGCGCCCTTGTGGGCAGGCCTTCGGCATCAAAGGGCCGCGACCCCGAGGCGCGCGGGCGCAGCGGCTCCTCGATCAGGCTGAGGCCCTTGGGCAGCACCTGCTCGCCAAGCGCGTCGCGCAGCCACGAGGCCCCGCGCGCGATGGCGGCACCATTCACCGCCTGCAGGATATGCTGGATCAGGGATCCCGCGATACGTTCATCAAACAGCACCGGGCAGGCCCCGGTTTTCGGCTGGCGGGCCCCGGCGCGCGCAACGGCGCGTTCGGCGGCAATGCGGCCAACCGTTTCGGCCGGCTCCAAATCGGCGCGGTGGATGCGCATATCGCCGTAGTAATC
>NZ_JBTUJH010000054.1:0-15690 GCF_058343375.1 Alterinioella sp. | reverse complement strand
TTCTGGGGGCTGGCCGGAATGCGGTTGGGCTTTGCCATTGCCGCGCCCGAGACGATTTCGCGGCTTTCCGCGATGATCGGGCCCTGGGCGGTGTCCGGCCCTGCCTTGGCAACCGGAGCGGCAGCCCTGCGCGATCCGGCCTGGGCCGAGATGACGCGCGCCCGGCTGGCGCAAGACGCGGCAAAGCTGGATCGGATCATGCTGGCGGCGGGGGCCAGGGGCGTCTGCGGCACCGATCTGTTTCGGCTCTATGACATGGACAGCGCCGCCCTCTGGCAAGACCGGCTGGCCCGCGCCCATATCTGGAGCCGCGTTTTCCCTTATTCAGAGACGAATCTGCGGCTTGGCCTGCCCGGCCCCGATGGCTGGGACCGCGTGATGGCGGCGCTGTCATGACGCCCGCAATGCTGCTGGCGGCGCTGCTGCTGGATGCCGCAATGGGCGAGCCGAAATGGCTCTGGTCCCGGGTGCCGCATCCGGCGGTTCTGATGGGGCGCATCATTGGCTGGTGCGACGCGCGGATCAATGACGCGACGCGGGCGCGCGGTGTGCTGGTGATGGCCGGGCTGGTGACGGGCGCGGGGCTGTTGGGGCTTGGGGTTGCGGCGCTGCCTCTGGGCTGGCTCTGGTCGGTGCTGATTGGCGCGATATTGCTGGCGCAGCGGTCGCTGGTGACCCATCTGGGTGCCGTGGCCGACGGGCTGCGCTATGGAACCGGCGAAGGGCGCCGCGCGGTGGCGATGATTGTCGGGCGGGATACAGCCGGGCTGGATGGTCCGGGCGTGGCACGGGCGGCGATTGAAAGTGCCGCAGAAAATTTCAGCGATGGGGTCATTGCGCCGGCATTCTGGTTTCTGATCGCAGGCCTGCCCGGCATCCTGATCTACAAGCTGGTGAACACGGCCGACAGCATGATCGGCTACCGCACCCCGCGCCACGAGGCTTTTGGATGGGCGGCGGCAAAGCTGGATGATGTGCTGAACTGGATACCCGCCCGGTTGACTGCGGGGCTGATCGCGCTGGCCTTCTGGTCGGGGCGCGCGCTGGATGTGACGCATCAGGATGCGCGCCTGCACCGATCCCCCAATGCCGGCTGGCCCGAAGCGGCAATGGCGGGCGTGCTGGACGTGGCTTTGGCCGGGCCGCGCAGCTATCATGGCGAAATGCGCGATTTTCCATGGGTGAACGCAGGCGGCACCCGCGATATCGGGGGGGCCGAGATCGAGGCGGCGATTGCCGTGCTGTGGCGGGTCTGGCTGGTGTTTGGCGCGGGCGTGCTGGTGCTTGTGCTGCTGTGAACGCCTGCTACTCTGATCCCGATTCAGAAAACCCGAGGATTTCCCCAATGCGATTGATCACTGCCGCCCTTGTCAGCCTTGCCCTGTCCACCGCCGCGCAGGCGCAAACCTGCGGCGGAAGTTTTTCGGCATTCGTGGACGGGTTGCGGCAGGAAGCGGCGCAGCGCGGCCATTCACAGCAATCCATCAATGCGTTTTTTGACGGTGTGCAACAGGACCAGGCCACTTTGCGCGCCGATCGGGCGCAGGGCATTTTTACCCGGCCTTTCGTCGATTTCTCGCGCCGGTTGATCAGCCAGAACCGGATCGATGCCGGGCGCAGGAACGCCGAACGCTATCGCCCGATCTTTGACCGGGTGGAGCGGGAATATGGTGTGTCGCGCGGAATATTGCTGGCTTTCTGGGCGTTCGAGACTGATTTCGGCGCATTCCAGGGCGATTACAACACGGTAAATTCGCTGGTGACGCTGGCGCATGACTGCCGCCGCCCGCAGCTGTTCCGCCCGCAGGTCTTTGCGGCGCTGAGGCTGTTTGAAAACGGCGATCTGAACCCGCGCAGCACCACCGGGGCCTGGGCCGGAGAGATCGGTATGGTGCAGATGCTGCCCGAGGATATTCTGGAACGCGGCGTTGACGGCGACGGCGACGGCCGCGTCGATTTGCAAAACTCGGCCGCTGATGCGCTGCTGTCGGGTGCCAACCTGCTGCGGGAACTGGGGTGGAGTGCAAATCAGCCCTGGCTGGTGGAGGTGACCATGCCCGCGGATTTCAACTGGGCCGAGACCGGGTTGGAGACGACGCGGCGGGTATCGGAATGGCAGCGCATGGGCGTGCGAGGGCGGAACGGCGCACTGCCGAGCCCCGGGTTGCGGGGCTCGGTCGTGTTGCCGCAGGGGCGCAATGGGCCGGCGTTCATGGCCTATCCGAATTATTCGGTGCTGTTCGAGTGGAACAAAAGTTTCGTTTATGTGACCACGGCGGCCTATTTCGCCACAAGGCTTGAGGGGGCACAGGTCTATAACGCGGGCAATCCCGATACCGGTCTGGACGGAGATCAGATGCGCGCCTTACAGCAACGTCTGGTGCAGCTTGGCCATGATGTGGGCGGGGTCGATGGTATCCTGGGTGCCCGCACCCGGGCGGCGGTGCAGGCCGAACAGGAGAGGTTGGGGATGCCTGCGGATGCCTGGCCGACGCCGGAATTGTTGCGCAGGTTGTAGGGGACTGTCGGCGCGCTATCGCGCGCCGACCGGTTGGGGGGCCAGCCCCGCAAACCCCCCGAGGTATTTCCCACCAAGATGAAAGGGAGCTGACAGTTTAATTCAAATTGTGCTTCTTCTTTGTCCAAATACTCAATTTTCAACGGCGGTGCCGGGTGTTTCGGTGCGAATGGGGAACCGGTTGCCATCTGCAGTAGCCATGATCAGACGGGACGCGTTGAGGACAAAAAGATCACAGCGCGAAAACCCGTTCTCGAAATCAATGCAGACGGTGCTGTCTGCGAAAATCTTGTATTGGCCGCGCGCGGTGCCGCCATTGCTGCCGTAAGTATAGCTATAGCGTTCATCGCTGAAATAACGGGCCTCTCCATCATCGAAAAAGATGATCGTGTTGCCGACAAGACGGGTGGCAAGCCCGGTCCCGGAAAACAACACATCGCCATCGCGCAGGAACCATTCCTGTGCCGATGCGGGCGTGGCCAGGAAGATCAGAAGAAGAGCCAGTCGCATGCGTTTTCCTTTGCAGTGACTGGGAAAGCCTAGCGCGGATCCCGCCCGGGCAGCAGACACGATTTCGCGACCTCGGACCGGCCTGATACCCTGCGCGCCGCCGCGGCACCGGTCAGGCCACCATCGCCGCAGCCTTTTTCAGATCAACCGAGACCAGCTGCGACACACCCTGTTCGGCCATGGTGACACCGAACAGGCGGTCCATCCGGCTCATCGTGACGGCGTGGTGGGTGATGATGAGGAAGCGGGTTTCGGTCTGGCGGGTCATCTCATCGAGCAGGTCACAGAAACGGGTGACATTGGCGTCATCCAACGGCGCGTCAACCTCATCGAGCACGCAGATCGGGGCCGGATTGGCGAGGAACACCGCGAAGATCAGGGCCAGCGCGGTCAGCGACTGTTCACCACCTGACAGAAGGGACAGTGTCGAGAGCTTCTTGCCCGGCGGTTGGCACATGATTTCCAGCCCCGCCTCCAGCGGATCGTCGCTTTGGACCAGCACCAGCCGGGCCTCGCCGCCGCCAAAGAGATGCGCGAACAGCATGCCGAAATTGCGATTCACCTCGTCAAAGGCGGCCAGCAGGCGTTCGCGGCCCTCGCGGTTCAGGCTGGCGATGCCGCCGCGCAGTTTGCGGATGGCTTCCTCAAGATCCTCTTTCTCGGATTTCAGCATGTCGTGTTCTTCGCGCAGCTCGTTTGCATCTTCTTCAGCGCGCAGATTGACCGCCCCGAGCGCATCGCGCTGACGGCGCAGGCGCAGGACATCGGCCTCGATTCTTTCGGCCGACGGCATTTTGGCGGGGTCGCCGTCGAGCCTATCCAGCAGCGCGGCCGGCGTTGTTTCCAGCTCCTCCTCGATGCGGTCTTTGGCACCTTGCAACACCTCGGCGGCCCCATCGCGCCGGGCCTCGGCGCGAGCGCGAAATTCGCGGGCAAGCGAGGCCTGTTTTTCGGCGTCACGTTCAGCAAGCAGGGCCTCGCGCAGGGCGGTTTCGCCCCTGGCCAATGTGTCGGCGGCGGTTTTTCGGCGCGCCTCGGCGGCGTCGATCGCGCCCTGCAATCTGGTTTTGCGGGCGGCAATCTCGGATGGGACGGAGCTTGCCCGCTCCAGTTCGGCTGCGGTTTCGGCCTTCTGGGTTTCAAGTTCACTGATACGGGTGTCGGCACTGTCGAGGCGTTTCTTCCAGGTCACCAGTTCCGCCGCGATCTGGGCAATGCGTTTGATGCGGGCCTCGCCCTCGCGTTTTCGCTGCTCATGGGCGGCGCGCGCGGCGATCAGCGCCGTGCGGGCGGCCTCAACCCTGATCCTCAAGGCCTCGACACGGGCGCGGGCGTCATCGAGATCGTCAAGCTCCGCCTTGGCGCGGGTCGCATCGGCAAGGTTTATGCGGGCGGTCTCGGCCTCATCGCCATGGCGGGCGGCAGCGGCGCGCAGGGTTTCCAGACGACCGGCCAGAATGTTGCGATCGGCCTCGGCCCGCGAGAAGGCGCGGCTGGCTTCGGCCATCTGCTGATCGGCGGCGCGGCGGGCGGCGCGGGCGACCTTGTCGGCCTCGGTCAGATCGGCCAGACGGGCGGCATTGGCCTCATGCGTGATGCGGGCGCGTTCGGCGGCGCGTTCGATGCGTTCCAGTTCGGCCGACAATTCGTTAAGCTGATTGGCCTGCTGCAACCGGCGCGCGGCGGTCGAGGAACCGTCGGAAGCGGCCAGCGCGTAGCCATCCCACCGAAACAGATCACCGGCGCGATTGACCAGGCGCTGACCGGGCAGCAGCGCCGGTTGCAGCCCCGGGCCATCGCCGTTTTGAATCACCCCGACCTGGCGCAACCGGCGGGCCAGGGCGGGCGGGGCATCGACATAATCCGACAGGGCCGGGATGCCTGCGGGCAGCGCGGCGGGGGTGTCGTATTGCGCCAATGTGGTCCAGCCGGTGGCACCCGGCAGATCCGCTTCGGGTGCCTTCAGATCATCGGCCAGCGCCGCGCCGAGAGCGGCCTCGAAGCCCGGGGCCACGCGCACCCGGTCGAGCAACTGGTTGCCTTGCCCAGCCTCGCGTTCCAGCAATTTTGTCAGCGCGCGAACCTCGGCATCGAGCGTGTTGAATTCACCTTCGGCCTCGGCGCGGGCGGTGCGGGCCTCGCCTTCCTGCGCCTGCGCCTGGGCGCGGGCGGATTCGGTCTCGGTCAGCGTTTCTTCGGCGCGGGCGGCAAGGTCAGTGGCGCTTTGCAGCGCGATTTCGGCGGTCGCGTGATCCTCGGCCAATGTGGAAAGTCGGGCTTCGGCAGCCTCGGCTTCGGCCAGAGCCTTGTCGGCCTCGCTGCGATGGCGTTCGGCGGCACGGGCCAGATCATCGACCGCGCGCCCGGCCGATTGATGGCGCGCGGCCAGACGGGCGGCGTCTTCGGTCAGGCGGGCATGGGCGGATTCTGCTTCGGTCAGTTCGATGCTGGCACCCGACACCGCCTCGGCTGCCGCGATCAGCGCGGCGTCATGGCCTTCGCTGGCGGTTTCAAGCATTGCGGCCTCGGCCTCCAGCGTGGTGATGGTGCCGCCTGCATCGGCGTTCAGCCCGGCCTCGCGCGTCAGGTCCCGGGTCAGTTGCGCGATGCGGGCGGTCAGGGTTTCGATGGCCTTGCGGGCGCGGGCCTCCTCGGCGCTGACACTGTCGCGTTCAACGGTGACCCGTTGCAGCAGCGCCGCCGCGATGGTTTCCTCCTCGCGCAGTGGCGGCATGGCGGTTTCGGCATCTTCACGGATCCTGGCGGCACTGCGGGCCTCTGTTTCGGCCCGGGCGGCGGCGGTCAGGGCCTCGCGCAGGGCGGCCTCGGCCTCGACCCGCGCTTCATCGGCCTCTTTCCAGCGCCGATAGAGCAACAGCCCCTCGGCCTGGCGCAATTCGCCGCCGATCTCACGATAGCGGGCGGCCTGTCTGGCCTGCCGGGCCAATTGCGCCAACTGGCCGGCAAGCTGGTCCAGCACATCGTCGATCCGGGCCAGGTTGGTTTCGGCACCGTTCAGCTTCAGTTCGGCCTCGTGGCGGCGCTGATACAGGCCCGAGATCCCGGCGGCCTCCTCCAGAATACGGCGCCGGGTCTTGGGTTTGGAGTTGATCAGTTCCGAGATCTGCCCCTGCCGGACCAGCGCGGGCGAATGCGCGCCGGTAGAGGCATCGGCAAACAGCATCTGGACATCGCGCGCGCGCACGTCGCGGCCATTGGTCTTGAAGGCGGATCCGGCGTCGCGGGTGATGCGGCGGATCACATCGAGCGTGTCGGAGTCGTTGAAACTGCTGGGTGCCAGCCGCTCGGAATTGTCGATGGACAGGGCGACTTCTGCGAAATTGCGGGCCGGGCGCGAGGCGGCTCCGGCGAAAATCACGTCGTCCATTCCGGTGCCGCGCATTGCGGTGGGGCGGTTTTCACCCATCACCCATCTGAGCGCTTCCAGCAGGTTCGACTTGCCACAGCCATTGGGCCCGACAATCCCCGTCAGACCATCGGCGATGATCAGATCGGTGGGATCGACAAAGCTTTTGAAGCCATTCAGCCTGAGACGTGAGAACCGCACGCGCTGCCCTGTTATTGTTGATTCCGTTACCCGTGATGTTTGGGGAGCGGCGGCGCGGAGTCAACGGGTCTGCCCTGCATATGGCGGTAAACTGCCGGGTTATCCACAATATATGGACGCTCAGCAGGCCAGATCGGCCCGCATCACCGATTGATCGCCGCGCAGGCTGTCCTCGATCACCTGGCATCCGCTGGCCTGTTCCATTGCCGCGCGGGCGCGTGGATAGACCTCTCCTATTGTCGGGAAGGCCATCATGTTGGTGCGGATCGCCTCGGCCCGGTTCCCCCGGACCCGGACCGAAAACGTGGTGCTGTCGATGGTCACCTGAATCGCCTCAGCCCCCATCATGGCGGGGGCGGGGCTGTCGCAGGCGGCAAGGAGAACGGGCAGGACGAGGAGGTATTTCATCCCGCGAGACTGGCGCGGGGATGGTTAACATCCGGTTAAGCCGATGGGATGCGCCAAGCTGCCCGCTCCCTGTGCCCCCGCCGGTGCCCGCATTGCAATATCGAAGCCGTCGGAGCCCGCAGGTGCATCCCGACAGCCACAGTGCCCGCCCTGATGCACCGGTGCAGTTGCAGCATCGCTGGGCCGGTGTTATTTTATGGGGACTTAGCGCCGCCTGAATGGTTTGCGGTGCGATTCTAAAGGAGGACGATGTCCTGACTGGACCAGTTCAAGCAGCCATTGCAACGGCTGCACCCGGCGCTGACATGATGCGCCAGACCCAGACCCTGACCAGCGAAACGCTGCTGGAACAGGTGATAGACTCCCTTACCGATGACAAGGCGGAAGAGATCGTGCAGATCGACCTGCGCGGCAAGACGGAAATGGCCGATTACATGGTCATTGCCTCGGGCCGCTCAACACGTCAGGTCTCGGCCATGTCGGAGAAGCTCGTGGACCGGCTGAAGCAGGTTTTCGGGCTGATTTGCCGTGTCGAAGGCAAGGAAACCGGCGATTGGGTGCTGATTGATGGTGGCGATGTGATCGTGCATATCTTTCGCCCCGAAGTGCGGGAGTTTTATCAGCTGGAAAAGTTGTGGCTGCCCGCGGGACAGGCCTGAGGGCAAGTCATGCGGGTCCATCTTTGCGTTGTGGGCCGCCTCAGGGCCGGCCCCGAGCACGATCTTGTCTCGGATTATCTGACACGGTTTGACCGCAGCGGGCGGGCGCTTGGCCTTGGCCCGGCGCGCGTGGTCGAGGTTGAGGACAAGAAAGGCGGCGGCAAGCGGGCTGAGGCGGCGCTGTTGCGCAAGGCGCTGCCCGAGGCGGCCGTGATCTGTGCGCTGGATGAACGTGGGCGGGCGATGGATTCCCCCGCTTTCGCGCAGGTTCTGGCCGCCAAGCGCGATCAGGGGCGGGGTGATCTGGCCTTCATCATCGGCGGCGCGGATGGCATCGACGCAGGCCTGGTGGCCGAGGCTGATCTGGTGCTGTCCTTTGGCGCGATGGTCTGGCCACATATGCTGGCGCGGGTGATGCTGGCCGAACAGCTGTATCGGGCAGCGTCAATTCTGGCGCGCAGCCCCTATCATCGGGCGTGACGGTAAAAGGGCCTTGCAAGGCCCTTTTGACGCGATTTCAAAATCGCGTGCCAAGCTGCTTCGAAGCAGCTTTCCGCCGCCGATATCGACCACCTGTCTTGCCTCGCGCTGCGCCGCCGCCTAGAACGCCCCTGACCGATTGCTAAAGGCCGCCGCAATGATTGCACCCAAACCCGTCGTTCTGTGTATCCTCGATGGGTGGGGGCTGGCCGAGGCTGGGCCGGGCAATGCGCCTTTCCTGGCAAACACCCCGAATTTTGACCGGCTGATCGCCACCTGCCCCAATGCGACGCTGGTGACACACGGGCCCGATGTCGGGCTGCCGACCGGACAGATGGGAAATTCCGAAGTTGGCCACACCAATATCGGTGCGGGCCGGGTGGTGGCGATGGATCTGGGGCAGATTGATCTGGCGATCGAGGATGGCAGTTTCAGGGCCCGCCCGGCATTGCAGGAATTTATCGCCAAGATGCAGGCCAGCGGCGGCGTGGCGCATCTGTCGGGGCTTGTCTCGGCCGGGGGTGTTCACAGCCACGAGCGCCATATCGTTGCGGCGGCCCGGATTCTGACGGCGGCGGGCATTGCGGTGCAGATCCACGCCATCACGGATGGGCGCGATGTGGCACCGCGTTCTGCGTTGGACACTCTGCCTGCCTTTGACGCGATGCTGCCTGAGGCTGCGCGGATCGGCTCGGTCATCGGGCGTTACTATGCGATGGACCGCGACACCCGTTGGGACCGGGTCCAGCAGGCCGCCGATCTGATCCTGACCGGGGCGGGACAGGCCGCGACGGCAAGAGGTGTCGAGGAGGCGCTGCGCAACGCCTATGCGCGTGGTGAGAGCGATGAATTTGTCAAGGCCACGCCACTGCTGGGATATGCCGCTCCGAAAGATGGCGACGGGCTGTTGTTCCTCAATTTCCGCGCCGACCGCGCGCGGGAGATTCTGGCCGCGCTGGCGGACCCGAATTTCACCCAGTTTGATGTCGGGGCCCGCCCCGGTTGGGCGGCGGTCTGCGGCATGGTGGGCTATTCCGACCGCCACGACACCTATTTGGATGTGATCTTTCCCAAGCAGGAAATCGTCAACACGCTGGCGGAATGGGTGTCTTCCAAAGGGCTGACGCAGTTCCATCTGGCTGAAACCGAGAAATACCCGCATGTGACCTTTTTCTTCAATGGCGGCAGGGAGGACCCGGTGCCGGGCGAAGACCGCTACATGCCGAAATCACCCGATGTTGCGACCTATGACATGCAGCCCGAGATGTCCGCCCCTGCGGTAACTGCGAGCCTCAAGGAGGCCATTGGCAAGGGCTATGACCTGATCGTGGTCAATTACGCCAATCCCGACATGGTGGGCCATACCGGCGATATTCCTGCCGCGATCAAGGCGTGTGAGACGGTCGATGATGGCCTCGGGCAGGTCATGGCGGCGCTGGAGGCTGTGGGCGGTGCGATGATCGTGACCGCCGATCACGGCAATTGCGACATGATGATTGATCCGGTAACCGGCGGGCCGCATACCGCCCACACGCTGAACCCGGTGCCGGTGATCCTGTTTGGCGGGCCCGAGGGCGCAAAGCTGCGGGATGGGCGGCTGGCCGATCTGGCCCCGACGCTGTTGCACCTTATGGGCCTGCCGCAACCGCCTGAAATGACCGGCGAGAGCCTGCTGCGATGACGCGACGGATGCTCTTTGCGGTCCTTGCCCTGATGCTGGGGTTCCTTTCGGCCGGTCCGGCGCTGACCCAGGCCGATCCGGCGCTGACGGCGCAGCGGGCGGCGGCGATGCTGGAACGCGCCGCACTTGGCATGGCCGAGGCTGATAACGCCCGCGACCGGGTCGATGCGCTGTCGCAAACCATCCGCGCCTATGAGGAAGGGCTGACCGCGCTGCGTGAAGGAATGCGCCGCGCGGCTGTCCGGGAACAGTCGATCGAGATCGTGTTCGAGGTCGAGCAGGAGCGGTTGGGCCGCCTGCTGGGGGTGCTGCAAACCATGCAGCGCGCGCCCGCGCCCTTGCTGCTGATCCACCCTTCCGGGCCAATGGGCACGGCGCGGTCGGGCATGATCTTGTCCGATGTCACGCCTGCGGTTGCCGCCGAGGCCACTGCGCTGCGCGACCAGTTGAACGAACTTGCGTTTCTGCGAACCCTGCAAAGCGAGGCCGAGGCCCAACTGGCCGAAGGGCTTTCAGGCGTGCAGCGGGCGCGCGTCGCGCTGAGCCAATCGATGGCCGAACGCCGCGTTTTGCCGCCGCGTTTTGCCCAGGATGCCGAGGCATTGCAGGATCTTTTGAGCAATGCCGAGACGCTGGACAGTTTCGCCATTGCCATGCGCGCGGTCGATCTGGTCGGGCCCCCCTTGCCCGAAACGCCCGATTTCTCGCAGGCCATGGGAAATCTGCCCTTTCCGGTGCGGGGCCGTATCCTGCGCGGCTTTGGGGCGGCTGATGCCGCCGGCATTGCCCGGCCCGGTCTGATCCTGGCCACTGAACCCCGCGCCCTGGTCACCGCGCCCTGGCCTGCCACGGTGCGCTATGCCGGGCCGCTGCTGGATTACGGCAATGTGACTATTCTTGAGCCGCAGGATGACTACATGTTAATTCTGGCCGGTATGGGAGAGCTATACGTGCGCGGCGGCGATCTCTTGTCAGAGGGGGCACCGGTCGGGCTTATGGGCGGCGAGGCACCAAACCGCGAAGAATTGATCACACAATATGTGCAAGCCGCTGGCGGAGACCTGTCAGAAACGCTTTATATGGAACTAAGAGTGGCCACAGAGCCCGTGGACCCGACCCCGTGGTTCATATCCGCAGATCAGTGAGGATGAAGAATATGAAGAAATTTATCATGGCGGCCCTGGGCGGCACCGCAATCGGGATTTTGCTGACAACGCAGGTCGCGGGCCCGCTTATTGCGCAGGAGAACGCGCGCAACTCCTCGGTCTACGAACAGTTGGACCTGTTTGGCGATGTGTTTGAACGCATCCGCACCTATTACGTCGAAGATGTCGATGAGGCCGCGCTGATCGAAGCCGCGATCAACGGCATGCTGACCTCGCTGGATCCGCATTCCTCTTATCTGCCGCCACGCGATTATGAGGGCATGCAGGTGCAGACGCGCGGCGAATTTGGCGGGCTTGGCATCGAGGTCACGCAGGAAGAAGGATTTGTCCGGGTCATCACACCGATGGATGACACCCCGGCGGCCGAAGCGGGCGTCGAGGCGGGCGATTTCATCACCCAGGTCGATGGCGTGTCGCTGCTGGGCCTGACCTTGAGCGATGCCGTAGAGATGATGCGCGGCGAGATCGGATCCGAGATCGTGATCACGGTGGTGCGCGAAGGCGTCGATGAGCCCTTTGACATCACCATCGTGCGCGACGTGATCCGGCTGACCGCGGTGCGCTTCCGGCTGGAAGGCAGCACCGCCGTGTTGCGCGTCGCCAGCTTTAGCGAACAGACCTATGCCAATCTGCGCGACGGCCTGGCGGAAATGATCGACGAGGTCGGCGGCATCGAAAACCTCGATGGTGTGGTTCTGGATCTGCGCAACAATCCCGGCGGGTTGCTGACCCAGGCCATCCGGGTCTCGGATGCGTTTCTGGAACAGGGTGAAATCGTTTCGACCCGGGGCCGCGACCCGGCCGATGGCGAGCGCTATAACGCAACTCCGGGTGATCTGATTGATGGCCTGCCGATGGTGGTGCTGATCAATGGCGGGTCGGCCTCGGCCTCCGAGATCGTGGCCGGGGCGTTGCAGGATCATCGCCGGGCGGTGATCGTGGGCACCAACAGCTTTGGCAAAGGCTCGGTCCAGTCGGTGATGCCGGTGCAGGGCGATGGCGCGATGCGGCTGACGACATCGCTGTATTACACGCCATCGGGCCGGTCCATTCAGGCGCTTGGCGTGGCCCCCGATATTCTGGTCGAACAGCGTGAAGTTGGCGAGATCGAGGGCAATGGCCGCCCGCTGCGCACCGAAGCATCCCTGCGCGGGGCGATCTCCAACTCGACCCTGACCGATGATGAACGCCTCCTGCTGGAGGAAGAACAGGCCGCCGCACAGGCCGCCGCCGAACTGCGCGCGCAGGATTATCAACTGGCCTATGCCATCGACATCCTGCACGGGCTGAACGCGCTGCGCCCGCGGTAAGATGGACGGGCTGCCCTATCGCGCTTGTGTCGGCGTGGTTCTGATCAACCACGCCGATCAGGTTTTCGCCGGTCAGCGCGCCGATATGACCACACCGGCCTGGCAGATGCCGCAAGGCGGGGTGGATAAGGGCGAAACGCCCGAGGCCGCCGCACTGCGCGAATTGCGGGAAGAAACCGGGGTTGCGCCGGGGGATGTGACGCTGATGGCGCAAACCGGCGATTGGCTGCGTTATGATTTTCCCGCCGAGATTGCCGACAAACGCTGGGGTGGAAAATATCGCGGTCAGAAACAGAAATGGTTTCTGATGCGCCTTGATGCGCCCGATACGGTGATCGACCTGACCTGCAAGGATGTGGAGTTTTCCGATTGGCGCTGGATGGGCGGCGATGATCTGCTGGCGGCGATCGTGGCGTTCAAACGCCCGATCTATCGCGCGGTATTGGCGGAATTCGGCCTGATCTGAGCCATGCCTCTGCCGGGATCCGGCGATTTGCGATAGGCTTGGATCATGACCCTGCCACCAGGAGGCCTGCGCATGCTGAAACCCCTTGCCCTGACCCTTGCCACCAGTTTGACCGCCACCCTGGCCACCGCGCCTGCCGCTGTCGCGCTGTCCTGCCTGGCATGGGACGCCGCCACGGTCTACAGGGCGGCCGCGGAGGCGTCCGAGCGTTATGTCATTGCGCGCGGCAGTTTTTTCCGCACCGGGCCGGATGTGGTGACCGAGGATCGGCAGGGGTCAGGCTATGACCTGCCCGATCCGTTCACCTATCGGGCGCAGTTCACCGGCGATCTCGCCTCTCGCGTCGGATTTCGCACCCCGGCCAATCTGGAGGTTCAAATTCAGGTCACCTGTATCGCAACCTGGTGTGGTTGGGCGCTGACCGATGGCGAACCGATGCTGGTCTTTCTGCAGGTCGATGAGAACCGCGACTATTCGCTTGAAATCGGCCCCTGCCCGTATTGGGCCATCTCCAACCCGTCGCAGGAGGATCTGGATCGGATCGTGGACTGCATCAATGGCGGCCCCTGCGAGCCGGAATACTGATACCGCCCGGATCGGGACTATCGGGACTCCCGTCTGGAACAAAAGGTGAATATAATGGGGTATGGGATTCGCCATCACCAAAGACACCTTAACCTTTGAAGCTCTCACGGTGATGCGCAAGATATGCCGGATGCGGGTGCAGATGGGGGAATTGGGGGACAATAAGCCGCCTGTCCGGAACAATCAGACGTTTCGCTTCGTCAGGCACGCGATCTTCCGCAACCAGGATCGTGTGGTCCTGGTCAACCGTTACCAACCCACGGTCAAACATCCAGTGCGCGGTTCCGCAAAGCGCAAGCCCGTTGCGAACCGTGTCGGGGCCACCTTTCGAGACCGGTTTGATATGCGCCGCCTGCACCTCGGGCCTGCCGCCACCGTTCAGAATACGCAGCCCCGTCAAGGCACAGCGCTGCATCTAGGCAGACTTGACCTGCCGCGCAAATGCAGCGTCCCGGAAAGGTTTGCGGGTCAGGCGCTCGATGATTGGCCGCTCAAAGGGAACGGACGGCTCATGAAAACCCGGCGCGGGGGCGTCTGCCGCCCAGTCATCCGGGCCAAGGTCATCCCTGACGCCGACGAACCCCACCGCCAAAATGGCGTTGAACTCACGGTCCGGCAGGATCCGCACCGACCGCCCGAACGCACCCTTGCTGGTTTTGCCGTCAGGGCGTTGCAGGATACTTTCGTAGTAATCGTTGTCGGCGCGAAACGGGACCGGATTGAGAAGCGCAAGGTAATCCTCCATCAGGGCGTAGAAATGGCCCTCGCGCAAAGGATCCCTTTCGATTTTGCGAACGCGGGCTGTGGCGAAATAGGATTGGCGTCCGCCTGCCTTTTCGGACCCGGCTGCGATCCGGCGCGGCTCATAATAGATGATCCAATCCCCGACAGCCGCCTCCACTGCCCGCAGATAGGTCTGTGGAAAGTGATAGCGGGCTTCGGGCAAGTCGTCGTAGAGCGATCCGTCAGCATGGGTAAAAACAGCTTTCGCCATCGGCCAATGCTAGCAAGTGCCGCGTCATCCCACCAGGTATCGTGATGGGATTCGCCGAACTGTCCATCACCTCCAATTTCAGCTTCCTCACCGGCGGATCGCACCCTGAGGAATATGCAAGGCGGGCGGCGATGCTGGGGATCGAGGCCATCGCGATTGCCGATGAAAACTCGGTCGCGGGCATCGTGCGGGCCTGGTCGGAACTGAAGGAGATCAAGCGCCAGATCGCCGTGCGGCAGGCCGCAGACCCGATCGGGCCGCCCGCGCCCGCGCATCTGCCCAAGCCGCCAAGCGCGCCCATCACCTACCTGCCCCGCCTCTTGCCCGCCGCCCGGCTGGTGCTGGAGGAGGGGCTGGTGCTGACCGCCCTGCCGCGGCACCGGGCGGGATGGGGGAACTTGTGCCAAATGCTCTCTAAAGGGCGGCTCAGGGTCAAAAAAGGGTCGTGCAGCTTGCGTCTGCCCGATCTGATGGCGTTTGGCGACGGGCTTGAGCTGCTCCTGCACGGCCCGCAACAGGAACCGCCGATGCCGCGCGGCGCGGATGATTGGCTGCAACAGGCGCAGGTCGTGACGCGCCGCTTTGGCCCCGCCTGCCACCTGTTGATGGCCCCGCGATATGATGGCCATGATGCGCAGCATTTCGCCCGTCTGACCCGAGTGGCGGGGCAGCTTGGCATTGCCACAATCGCCTCGGCGGCCCCCCTGATGCACCATGGCAACCGGCGACGGCTGACCGATGTGCTGACCTGTATCCGGCTTGGCCTGCGGGTCGAGGATCTGGGTCGCCGCGCGCAGGCCAATGGCGAACAGCGCCTGCGCAGCGCAGCCGAAATGGCGCGGATCTTTGCCGGGTTTGAGGGCGCGGTGGCGCGCAGTTGCGACGTGGCCGCGCGCTGCCGGTTCGAGATCAGTTCGCTGCGCTATGAATATCCTTCGGAGGTTTCCGGGGGCGAAACGGCCTCCGGGCGGCTGACCCGGCTGGCGCAGGAGGGGCTGGACTGGCGCTATCCTTCGGGCGTGCCGGAGCGGGCGAAAAAGATGCTGGCGCATGAGCTGGCCCTGATCGAAAAACTGGGATACGCGCCCTATTTCCTTACCGTGCATGACATCGTCAAATTCGCCCGGTCGCGCGGCATTCTGTGTCAGGGGCGCGGATCGGCGGCCAATTCCATCACCTGCTACGCGCTTGGCGTGACCTCCGTTTCGCCCGAAATCGGCGCCATGGTGTTTGAACGCTTCGTGAGCGAGGCCCGCGACGAGCCGCCCGATATCGATGTTGATTTTGAACATGAGCGGCGCGAGGAGGTGATCCAGCATATCTATCAACGCTATGGCCGCCACCG
>NZ_JBTUJH010000053.1:0-25490 GCF_058343375.1 Alterinioella sp. | reverse complement strand
CACAAAAAAAACGCCAGCACGAAGCTGGCGTTAAGTTATTGAGGCAGGTTTCATACAGGCAAGAAACCTATCGAGCAGTGATCCCTTTATAAGCAATAGCTTGCCCAGAGTCCAACCGAAAAGTTTGAATCCCGATGGCGGGCCTTGTAGCGTCAGGGACAAAGAAACAAAGGGCAGGGGAGATTGTCCACAAATGCGCAGATATTGTTTCACGCGAGCGGCGTTGATTTTTGGAGTTTCGGTGATGTTGTCGGGGGCCGCCCTGGCACAGGCGACGCATGGCATTGCCATGTATGGCGAGCCTGCATTGCCGCCTGATTTCAGCAATCTTCCCTATGCCAACCCCGATGCGCCGACCGGCGGGCGGATCATCACCGGCGAGGTTGGCAGCTTTGACAGCCTCAACCCGCATATCCGGCAAGGCCGTGTGCCCTGGCAATTGCGGTTCCTGGCCTACGAATCACTTATGGGCCGGTCCTGGGATGAACCTTTCACGCTTTACGGGTTGCTGGCCGAATCGGTGGAGGCCGATCCCGACGGGCTGTGGGTCGAATTTACCCTGCGCCCCGAGGCACGTTTTTCCGACGGCAGCCCGGTCACGGTGGCGGATGTGATCTGGAGCTATGAGACGCTCGGCACCGAAGGCCATCCGCGCTATCTGAACGCCTGGTCCAAAGTGGCCAGTATCGAGGCGGTGGGCGCGCGTGGCATCCGGTTGACCTTCAACGAGCCGGATCGTGAATTGGCGCTGATCATGGGGCTGCGCCCGATTCTGCAACGCGCCCAGTGGCAGGACGCTGAGTTTACCGAAAGCGGGCTGGATGTGATCCCGATCGGATCGGCACCATACGTGATCAGTGATTTCGAGGCCGGGCGGTTCGTGTCTTTGACCCGCAACCCCGAGTATTGGGGCCGCGATCTGGGGTTCCGGCGGGGCACCAATGTGATCGACGAGATCCGGCTGGAGTTCTTCGGCGACGGCACCGCCATGTTCGAGGCGTTCATCGCCGGTGAGATCAACACCATCCGCGAAACCAACGCCGCCAACTGGGCCACGAATTATGATTTTCCGCGGGCGCGCGCGGGCGAGATCGTGTTCTCGGAAATTCCGCATCAGCGCCCGACCGGCATGTTCGGCTTTGTGATGAACACCCGCAGCCCGCAATTTTCCGACTGGCGGGTGCGCGAGGCGATGATCCAGGCCTTCAACTATGAGTTCATCAACCTGACCCAGAATGGCGGCGAGGAGCCGCGGATCACCTCCTATTTCTCAAATTCCGTGCTGTCGATGAACCCGGGGCCGGCCGAAGGCCGGGTGCTGGAGCTGTTGCAGCCCTTTGCCGGTGATCTGCTGCCCGGTGCGCTTGAGGGCTATAGTTTTCCGGTGTCAGACGGGCGCGAGTCGAACCGGGCCGGGATCCGCGAAGCGCTGCGTCTGATGCAGGAGGCCGGGTATTCGGTGGTCGATGGGGTCATGACCAGCCCCGATGGCCAGCCCTTCAGCTTTGACATCGTGCTGCAACAGGGCAGTGCCGAAAATCAGGCCATCATCAACATCTATACCGAAGCGCTGGCGCGTCTGGGCATCACGCCCAATGTGACGACCATAGATAACGCGCAATACCGCGAACGGACCGATGCGTTTGATTTTGACATGACCTATTTCCAGCGCGGCGTGTCGCTGTCGCCCGGCAATGAACAATATCTTTACTGGGGCTGCGACATGGCCGAGATCGAAGGCAGCCGCAATCTGATGCGCGCCTGCAACCCGGCGATTGATGCGATGATCGATGAGATGCTGACTTCGGCCGATCAGGAAGATTACCGGGCCGCCGTGCGGGCGCTGGATCGGGTTCTGACCTCGGGGCGCTATGTCATCCCGATCTGGTATTCGCCGATCAGCCGCATTGCCCATGACCGGCGGCTGCGCTTTCCCGACAGGCTGCCGATCTATGGCGACTGGCTGGGGTTTCAGCCCGATGTCTGGTGGTTCGAGGAATAGGGGGCAGCCAGACTCCCCGCCATCGCCTGACCGCTACAGCGTTTTGCGTTTTTTCCGGGACAACGCAAAGCGCTCTAAGGAGATGCATCATGGACCAGATCACGGGCGGCTGTCTTTGCGGCCGCCTTCGCATTGTGGCGACGCGGCAGCGGTGACGAAGTCGAGATGCATCCGGGCACTCTGGATGCGCCCGACCAGTTGGTGGCGAGCTGCGAAAGCTGGACCCTGCGTCGGGAGGCTTGGTTGGCGGAATTTCCGGTCACGCAGCGACCATGAGGGTGATCCTGGGCCGGGGTGCCGCGCCGGGACATAGGGCAGGGCGCAAAGCGGATAGTGCCAGTTTTGGCGCTGCCGCCCGCCGAAATCAGGCGTTTTCGCGTTCACGCGGATCTGTGGCCTGGTCGGGTGATTGCGGGTCGGCGTCGGGCTCGGGCTGTTGCTCCGGGTCCTGTTCCAGCTCCTGCAACGCGGCCTCTTCGGCTGTGAGGCCTTTTCCATTCGGGTAGACCAGCCCGGCAGAGATCACCAGCTTGGCGGCGTCCTCCACGCTCATATCCAGCACGTGCACATCTTCGCGCGGCAAGAACAGCAAGAACCCCGATGTCGGGTTGGGCGTGGTCGGCAGAAAAACCGAAACCATGGTTTTGTCATAGCGCCCGGCAATCTCGCCCTTGGCCTCGGTCGAGATGAAGGCAATCGCCCAGATCCCCTTGCGCGGGTATTCCACCAGACAGGCCTTGTCGAACGAGCCCTTGCTTTGCGACAGCACGGTTTCGGTGATCTGCTTCAGCCCGGAATAAAGCGCGCGCACGCCGGGGATCGACAAAACCACCGATTCGGATGTGCGGATCAGCGAGCGGCCAAGCAGACCCTTGGCAATCCAGCCGACAAGGATGGTGAACAGCAGGAACACCGCCACGCCAATGCCGCGAATATCGACATTGATGTTGAAATACTGGTTGATCAGCAGGGCGGGGTTGTAAATATCGGGAATGAAGGGCAGCACCCAGGAATCGATCCAGCCGATCACGCTCCAGATCAGCCAGGCGGTCAGCCCGATGGGCGCGATCACGATCAGACCGGTCAGAAAGCTGGCCTGAAGAGACGATATCCAGCCACGGCGCGGTGGCGGGGGTGGTTCGGGTAGTTCCATCGGTATTGCGTGTCCTAAACGGGTCCGTATTCCTTACTAAGGGCGCGCGTTGCCCCATACAAGGGACAGGGCCCAACCTTAGCTGTCTGAGAGAGCGTGCGCTATTGCCGCAGCCAGGCGGGCATTGTTCAGCACCAGCGCGATATTGGCGCTCAGGCTGCGCCCCTCGGTCAGCTCGTATAGACGTTGCAGCAGGAACGGCGTGACCGATTTGCCGGTGATGCCGCGCGCCATCGCCTCGGCCTGGGCCTCGGCAATCAGCGGGGCCAGGGCATGGGCCGGAATCTCGTCGGCCACCGGGATCGGGTTGGCCACAAGTTGCCCGCCGGGCAGGCCAAGACGCGCGCGCATCAGGTGGGCGGCGGCGATCTGGCTGGCGCTGTCCATTCGCAATGGCGCGGGCAGGCCGCTTTCACGCGACCAGAAGGCCGGGAACCCGTCCTGGCCATAGGCGATGACCGGCACGCCCTGGGTTTCCAGCACTTCCAGCGTCTTGGCAATATCCAGGATCGCCTTGGCCCCGGCCGCAACCACCGTCACCGGGGTCTGTGCCAGTTCCAGCAGATCGGCCGAAATGTCAAAGCTGTCCTCGGCCCCCTTATGGACGCCGCCGATGCCACCGGTGGCAAACACCCCGATACCGGCCCGATGCGCGGCGATCATGGTGGCGGCGACGGTGGTGGCCCCGGTGGCACCGCGGGCCATCGCCACGGCAAGATCGGCGCGGCTGAGTTTCAGGGCGTCCGGGGTCTGCGCCAGCCGCTCAAGCTCTGCCCCCGACAGCCCGACATGCAACGCCCCTTCAAGAACCGCGACCGTAGCCGGCACCGCGCCGGCCGCGCGCACCGCGTCTTCAACCATGCGCGCCGTTTCCAGGTTCTGCGGATAGGGCATGCCATGGGTGATGATGGTGCTTTCCAGCGCCACCACCGGAACATCATCGGCCAATGCCGCGGCCACCTCGGGTGAGAGCGTCATGTAATCAGGCACCATCGGCCTCTCCTGCAACAAAGCTGGCGGCGGTTTGCAGCGCCAGTTCCAGCGCGCGGCCAGGGTCTGTGCCCCGCGCTTCGGCGGCGATATGGGCCGCCATGAATGTATCGCCCGCACCCGTCACCCGGCGCGGCTGAATCAGCGGCGGGGCCCTGGCAATCACCCGTTCGGGGGTGGCATCGACCGCGGCGCGGGCCCCATCGGTCACCAAGACCCGGCGCGCGCCTGCCGCCAGCATGGCCTGCGCCCCGGTTTCGGCGCAACTTACAGCCAGGCCGGAAATCAGCCCGGCCTCCTCGCAATTGACATAAAGCGTGGCGCGGTCATGGCCCAGAAACACCGCCAGCCGCTCGGCCTTGCCGGGCGAGGCCGGCGCAATCCTCAGATCGGCCTGCGCAAAGGCGACGTTTTCGGCAATCTCCCCCAACAGCGCGGTGGTCAGATTGCCGTCGATCGCCATCAGCCCCTCCCAGGGGGCCGCGCTGCTGGCCAGGCGCCCATCCTCAAGCGGGGCCAGAATGCGCGCGCCTGCCGCTTCCAGCGAATGGGCATCGGCAATCGCGGCAATCAACTGGCCCTGTGCCTCAACCGCCATATATTGATCGGTCACCAGCTCCGCATCGACCAGCAGATGCGCACAGCCCACCCCCATCGCCTGACAGGCCGCCAGCAGATCGCGTCCCGCCGCATCATCGCCCACCACGCTCAGCAGGTCCGGGCGCATGCCTTCATGGCGCAATTGCATCGCAATATTGAGCGCCACGCCCCCCGGCACCCGGGTGATCCGTCCGGGCCGGTCATTGCCCGCAATCATCCGCTGCTTGCAGCGCCCGATGACATCCCACAGGACCGAGCCGATACATAAAATGTCGGGTGCATTTTTCATGCCCCAATCTCTAGGCAAGCCCGGCCCCGCGGTCCACGCCGTTTTGCTTCTTTGTGCGGAAAATATCCCGGGGAGCGCGAGGGGCTGGCCCCTCGCACCGGTCGGCGCGCGATAGCGCGTCGATCCCCCGGAAAAAAGGCCAGGGGCCTTGCCATTGGCCCCAACCTGGCGTAGATGCGCGCTCACTTCACAGGTGAAGGCGGGCCAATGGGGGAGACATCCCTTGCGGTCCACCGGTTGGGCAGATGCCCTCATCCTTCACCCAGGCTCAAACCGGAAAAGGAATATGGAACATGGCGATTCCTGAATTCACCATGCGTCAGCTCTTGGAAGCTGGCGTTCACTTTGGCCACCAGACGCAACGCTGGAACCCCCGCATGGGCGAGTTCATCTATGGCAAGCGCAACGGCATTCACATTATCGACCTGACGCAGACCGTGCCGATGCTGGACGCGGCGCTCAATGTCGTGCGTGAAACCGCCGCAAAGGGCGGCCGCATCCTCTTTGTCGGCACCAAACGTCAGGCTCAGAAACCTGTCGCTGATGCCGCCGAACGCTGCGCGCAATATTACATGAACCACCGCTGGCTGGGTGGCACGCTGACCAACTGGAAAACCGTGTCGAACTCGATCAGCCGCCTCAAAAGCATCGACGAGGCGATGGAAAACGGCACCGAGGGCCTGACCAAGAAAGAACGTCTTGGCATGGAACGCGACCAGGGCAAGCTGCAGGCCTCGCTTGGCGGGATCCGTGAAATGGGCGGTGTGCCGGATCTTCTGTTCGTCATCGACGTCAAGAAAGAAGACCTCGCCATTGCCGAAGCCCGGAAACTGGGCATTCCGGTTGTGGCCGTGGTTGACACCAATTGCTCGCCCGACGGCATTGACTATATCATCCCCGGCAATGATGACGCGGCGCGGGCGATCTCGCTGTATTGCGATCTGGTGGCCCGTGCGGCGCTGGATGGCATGACCGCACAGATGGAAGGCGCTGGCGTCGATCTGGGTGCTCTGGTCGAGGCCGATGTCGAGGAGGCAATTGCCGCCGAGACCGCCGCCGAGGCCGCCGCGGAAACCGTCTCGGAGCCGGCTGCGGCCGCCCCGGCAACGGATGAGGCCGCCCCGGAAGCGGCCTCTGAAGCGGCCCCCGAGGCCGCGACCGAGAAAACCCCGGCCGAAAGCTGAGCCTTTTCGGTCTCAAGAATAGGGGACCGGCCTGTTATGGCCGGTCCGATCCCAATTCATACGTTTTCAAAGGAATTCGATCCATGGCAATCACTGCTGCAATGGTCAAGGAACTGCGCAATACCACCGGCGCAGGCATGATGGACGCGAAAAAAGCGCTGACTGAAACCGATGGCGACATGGAGGCGGCGGTTGACTGGCTGCGCACCAAGGGCCTGGCGAAAGCCGCCAAGAAATCCGGCCGTATCGCTGCCGAGGGCCTGGTGGCCGTCGCGGTCGAGGGCGGTGTCGGTGTCGCGGTGGAAGTAAATTCGGAAACCGATTTTGTCGGCAAGAACGCCGAGTTTCAGGATATGGTCGCCGGCATCGCGGCGGTAGCCACCGGGGTCGCCACGATCGAGGATCTGGCCGCCGCCGATATGGGCGGCAAATCCGTCGCCGACACGCTGACCGCCAAGATCGCCACCATCGGCGAAAACATGACCCTGCGTCGGATGGGCCGTGTCGAAGGCGACCTTGTGGTGTCCTATGTCCATAATTCGGTCGCCCCCGGCATGGGAAAGATCGGCGTTCTGGTCGCCCTGACGGGGGGCGATGCGGCCATTGGCAAACAGATTGCCATGCATATCGCCGCCGCCAATCCGGTGGCGCTGTCCGAGGCCGATCTGGACGCCGCAATGGTCGAGAAGGAAAAGCAGGTGCAGATGGATATCGCCCGCGAATCCGGCAAGCCCGAGGCCGTGATCGAAAAGATGATCATTGGCCGGATGAAGAAATTCATCGCCGAAACGACACTTCTGAACCAGCAATTCGTGGTAAACCCCGATCTGACCGTTGCCGCCGCCGCCGCTGATGCCGGGGCCACGATCACCGGGTTTGTCCGGCTCGAGGTTGGCGAGGGCATCGAGAAGAAGGAAGAGGATTTTGCGGCCGAGGTCGCAAAAGCCGTTCAGGGCTAGGCGCGCGCCGCATACCCCTCGCGGGCCTCTTTGGCCCCGCGCGAGAGGGCAGAGATCCTGGGAGGGGTCTCTGCCTTTTTTCATGGCGATATTCTGGCGCTGCAATCGGAAAGAAGCGGCACCCGGCGAGGGACGCGCATGGGGCACCGCTTCTTCTTGTTACCCCTGAGAAGGCCGGGTTGGGGATGGCCAGCTTCGGGATCTCGTGGCCTGCTGCCGACTGGAAATGCCAGCCGGCAACAGGGTCAGGAACCGAATCTCTCCGGCAGCGGACCACCAGGTTGATAATGAACCCGGTGGCCCCATGCTCCTGACCAAGAAAATATCAGCCATCACTCACGGAACAGGGCCAACCTGACGCAAAGCAAGCTTTGGCAAAAGTAGGGAATCCTATAGGTTTGGCCAGAATCTCAGGGGTAATTGGGATGTAAAAGCGCTTTGACATCCGTGGCGGCATGAATTGGCCGCGACTCGACCTTGTTTGTCAAAGCATGTCCGCGCCGGGTTCCAGCACGAAGATCTGATTGAGAACCGAGGCCTTGCGCACCGCCTGCGCGGTGGTTTCCACGCCCAACGTGTCGCGCGCGCCGCGCAGATGTTTGTCGACCGTGGCCGGTTTCCGGTCCAGCAGGACGGAAATATCCTGCACCGATTTGCCATCGGCCACCAGTTCCAGCACTTCGCTTTGGCGCGGTGTCAGGATCCGGCTCTGGCCGGTTGCGGGTAGCTGCGTGATGCACAGATGCGCGACCTGGTTGATGATCTCGATCTCTTCGCCCTTGGTTTCCCACAGCGCATCGACCTGATCCTGGGAGACGCCGCGCCGCGCGGTCAGACCGATGCCGGCCACCGCGCGTTTGATGGCCATCGGAAAGGCAATGGTATAGCCTGCGGTGACGCCATATTTCCGGTTCAGATCAAGGACATGACGCTGGCCGGGCCTGAGATCGGCCGCCGCCGCGCCAGGTTGCAGAATGCGCCAGCTGGTCGATCCGACATTGCGCGACGCCCAGTTCATCATCGGCCCGTCGCGAAACAGCCCGCCGGTGACATAGGCCTCCACGTAATCGGCCGGATGGTTGGTCAGCACCAGCGCATCCTTCGGGTCCGACAGCGTGTTTGCGGTCTGAAAACAGGTATAGGCATAGAAAAGCCGGTCAAAGCCGTAGCTTGCCATATGCGCGGTGTGGTATTCCCACAGTTTCTCGACCGATCTGGCGTCGAGATATCCGCGCAGGGCCATCATGGGGCAGGGGCCCTGATATGGTCATGCAGGGCGCGCACGGCCAGCGGATAGCCGCGCGCGCCAAATCCGGCAATGACACCGACACAGACCGGCGCAATCATCGAGCGGTGGCGGAAGGGCTCGCGGGCATGGGTATTGCTCAGATGCAGTTCCAGCACCGGCACCGATATTGCGCTGATCGCATCACGCAGTGCGATCGAGCTATGCGTGTAGGCAGCGGCATTCAGAATGACGCCATCCTGGGTCTCCTGCGCGTCTTGCAGCGCGTCAACCAAAGCGCCTTCGTGGTTCGATTGCGCAAAGCTGAGCGTCAGGCCCAGGGCCTCGGCCTCGGCCTGGCAAAGTTCCTCCAGCCCGGCAAGCGTCACGGCGCCGTAAATATCCGGCTCACGCTGCCCCAGCAGATTCAGATTCGGGCCGTTCAGTACCAGTAATTGCATCAAGACATTCCCAACCTCCTATACCTATAGCGTCAGGGTCGATCCGCTGTCGAGCCGGGAACGCGCCCGATATCGTTGTGTTGCTGAAATTCTGCATCTGAGCGCATTGGACATTCGCATAATGAATTCCGTTCATTTGATACATTCTCCAACACTTTTAACAATTTGAAAATAAATGATAATGTTTAGGCCGATATATGAAACCTGTAGTGGGTTTGTTTTACATAATCATGATTACCGGAATCTTCTCAACGCCAACCCTTCAAACCCCCGAGCCCCGCGGATCACGGCTCGCCGGGCAATATCGGATGCGTCGGATCATGTGGGAGCGCATTCGGCCAGCGGCGGGTTTGGGCCGATCCGACACCTGGATGCCATTCAGAACGAGTGGTTTTTATGATATTACAGGTAGATATGGATCGACGCTAACCTAAGGAATAGCCCGTTCCGCGCACCGTTCTGATCGGATCGGCCCCGCCCGCGCCGCGCAGCGCCTTGCGCAACCGCCCGATATGGACATCGACGGTGCGGCTGTCGACATAGACATCGCGCCCCCAGACCCGATCAAGCAGCGCCTCGCGGGACCAGACCCGGCCGGGGCGTTCCATGAACACGGTCAGGAGCCGGTATTCGGTGGGTCCAAGCGTGATTGCATGGCCGGCGCGAAACACCCGATGTTCGGTCCGGTCCATGGCGATATCGTCATATTCCAGGAAATCCTGCACCGCCGCCGGCCGGGTGCGGCGCAGCTGGGTGCGGATGCGGGCCAGCAATTCGGCCACCGAATAGGGCTTGACCATGTAATCATCGGCCCCGGTTTCCAACCCGCGCACCTTGTCGACCTCCTCGGATCTGGCGCTGAGCATGATCACCGGGATGATGCGTGTCTCGGGCGTTGATTTCAACTGGCGGCAAACCTCCAGCCCCGATACATGCGGCAACATCCAATCCAGCACGATGACATCGGGGGCGGCCTCGCGCACCCGTTCCAGCGCCTCATCCCCTGCCCCGGCGGTCTCGACCGCGAAGCCCTCGGCGCGGATGTTATAGGCCAGCACCTCGCGTTGGGCCGGTTCATCCTCGACGATCAGGATCAGGGGTTTATCCGTCATTCGGAGCGCCTTGTGTGGTCTGGTCGCCCTTTTCGCGATCATCATCGGGATAGACCCCATCGACCAGATAGATCACCTCTTCGGCCATGGTGGTGACGTGGTCGCCCATGCGTTCGATATTCTTGGCGATGAAATGCAGATGCATGCAGGCGGTGATGTTGCGCGGATCTTCCATCATGAAGGTCAGAAATTCCCGAAACAGCGCGGTATACATCTGGTCAACCTCCAGATCGCGGCTGCGGACATCGGCGGCCAGCACGGCATCGCGCTGAATATAGGCATCAAGCGCGTCTTTCAGCATCAGCTCGACCTGACGCGCCATGCGGCGCAGCGATTTGGCCGAGCCGTTGATCGGCTGCATCGGCAGCAGGACATTGGTGCGTTTGGCGATGTTCTTGGCGTAATCGCCCATCCGTTCCAGAGAACCGGACAGACGAAACACGGTCAGCACGGTGCGCAGGTCAGAGGCGATGGGCTGGCGCAGGGCCAGGATCCGGGCGGCCTCCTCATTGACCTGCTGTTCCAGCGCATCAATGGCCTTGTCCCCTGCCCGCACGGCTTGCGCCAGATCGGTGTCACGGGTTTCCAGCGCCGTGGCGGCCTGGGCAATCGCGGCCTCGACCAGCCCGCCCATTTTCATGATGCCGGCCTGAATGCCTTCCAGATCGCGGTCAAAGGCGCGCAGGATATGTGTCTGGTTTTCCATATGTCTTTTCCGATGCTCAGCCGATACGGCCGGTGATATAGGATTCGGTGCGCGGATCGTCCGGGTTGGTGAATATCTGGTCGGTATCGCCGAACTCTACCAATTCTCCGAGATGAAAGAACGCGGTTTTCTGGCTGACCCGGCTGGCCTGCGCCATCGAATGGGTCACGATGACCACGCTGAAGCGGTGGCTGAGCTCGTCGATCAACTGTTCCACCTGCGCCGTGGCGATCGGGTCGAGCGCCGAACAGGGTTCATCCATCAGCAGAACCTCGGGCCCGGTGGCGACCGCGCGGGCAATGCAGAGCCGCTGTTGCTGGCCGCCGGACAGGCTGGTGCCGGGCGCGCTGAGGCGGTCCTTGACCTCCTCCCACAAGGCGGCGCGGCGCAGCGATTTTTCGACGATGCCATCGAGATCTTCCTTGTGGCGCGCCAACCCGTGAATGCGGGGGCCGTAGGCGACATTGTCATAGATCGATTTCGGGAACGGGTTCGGCTTTTGAAACACCATGCCGACCTTGGCGCGCAATTGCACCGGATCGACGCGTCGATCATAGATATCTTCGCCATCGAGCAGGATCTGCCCCGACACGCGGCAGATGTCGATAGTGTCATTCATCCGGTTCAGGCAGCGCAGAAAGGTGGATTTGCCACAGCCCGACGGCCCGATAAAGGCGGTGACCATGTGATCGGCGATTTCCACATCGACGCCCTTGATGGCTTGGGCATCGCCATAGAACACATCCACGCCGCGGGCCGAAATCTTTGCGGCGGCGGTCACAATGGGTTTTTCAGGCTGCATCAGGTTCATTCAGTATCCTTTTTCGCGCTACCAGCGGCGCTCATACCTGCGCCGCAGGATGACCGCGATCAGGTTCATGGTGATCAGAATCGCAAGCAGCACGATGGTAGCGCCCGCGGCGCGTTCGACAAAGGCGGGGTCCGATCGCTGTGTCCAGTTATAGACCTGCACCGGCAGCGCCGATGCGGGATCGAACAGGCCCTCGGGCGGGGGGCCAGGGAAATCGCGCACAAAGGCCACCATCCCGATCAACAGCAATGGCGCGGTTTCGCCAAGCGCCTGCGCCATCCCGATAATGGTGCCGGTCAGGATGCCGGGGGCCGCCAGCGGCAACACGTGATGGAACACCGATTGCATCTTTGAAGCCCCGAGGCCAAGCGCCGCGGCCCGGATCGAGGGCGGCACGGCCCCCAGGGCGGCGCGAGTGGCGATGATGATCGTGGGCAATGTCATCAGCGTCAGGACCAGCCCGCCAACGATCGGGGCCGATTGCGGCAGGCCGACAAAATTGATGAAGATCGCCAGGCCCAGAATGCCGAACACGATGGAGGGCACGGCGGCAAGGTTGGAGATATTAACCTCGATCACATCGGTGAGCCGGTTCCTGGGGGCAAATTCTTCGAGATAGATGGCCGCGGCCACGCCAATCGGCAGCGCCAGCACCAGCACCACCAGGATCATGTAGAGCGAGCCCAGAATGGCCACGCCAAGCCCCGCCGCCTCGGGGCGCTGGCCGGAGGCATCGGGGTTGGTCAGAAAGGCCCAGTTGAACCTGGTCTCGATGATGCCGGCATCGGCCATGGCCTGGGCCAGCACCAGTTGCGCCGGGCTGACATTGGCGTCGCGCTCGGCGGTCTCCAGCGTCACGCGGCCCTTGAAATAGCCATCGATACGGCCGCTGGCCAGCATCTCAAGCGCCACCGTCCGGCCCAGAATATCGGGCGATTGCAGCACCATGGCGCGGGTCTGGGCCGGGGCCTCCTGGCTGATCATCGCCATCAGATCGCGCGGCGTGATGCCATCCATGGCAATGCCCCGGTCCTGCAGATGCTGTTGCAGCGCCTGCGCCAGCAGCGGGGCGTAGCCGAAGGTGGTGACAGCGGCCATATCGGCGGGGTCGCGGTTGCCTGCCGGGTCCAGCCGGTCCGCGTTCAGCGTCACCGGAATGGTGATATAGGTCTGGCGAAAGGCCCCTGCCCCATTGCCGATGATGCTGACGACCAGCATCAGCAATGCGCCAAGACCAACCAGCACGGCACCCAGCCCATAGGCGCGAAACCGGCGCTCGGCGGCATTGCGCGCCCGGGTTCTGGGATCGGCGACAAGCAGCGAGTTTGCAGGCGTCATTCATACTGCTCCCGGAAGCGGCGCACGATGTAGAGCGCCAGGATATTGAGGCAAAGGGTAATGGCGAACAGGGCCAGGCCAAGGGCAAAGGCGACCAGCGCCTCGGGGCTGGAAAAATCGGTATCGCCGGTCAGCTGGCCGACGATCTTCACGGTCACGGTGGTCATCGCCTCGAACGGGTTGAGGCTGAGCCTTGCCGCCGCCCCTGCCCCCATCACCACGATCATGGTTTCCCCGATGGCGCGCGAGGCGGCCAGCAATATGGCCCCGACAATGCCCGGCAGGGCCGCGGGCAGGACCACCTGGCGAATGGTTTCCGAATGCGTGGCCCCAAGGCCAAGCGATCCGTCGCGCAAGGATTGCGGCACCGCGCTGATGATGTCATCCGACAGGGACGACACGAAGGGCACCAGCATGATGCCCATCACGATGCCGGCCGTCATGACGCTGGCCGCCGAGGTGCCAAGCCCGAGCGGAGCGGCGAAATAATCGCGCAGCATCGGGCCGATCGTCACCAGCGCAAACAACCCGTAGACGATGGTGGGAATACCCGCCAGAACCTCGATCGCGGGCTTGGCAAGGCTGCGAAAGCGCGGCCCGGCATATTCCGCCATATAGATCGCCGCGAACAGCCCCACCGGCACCGCGACCAGAAGCGCGATGAAGGTGATATAGAGCGTGCCCCACAAGAGCGGCAGCAGGCCAAGCTCGGACCCGCCCTCGAAACTGGGGATCCATTCGAGGCCGAAGAAGAAATCGCGCCAGGGGTAGAGATCAAAGAAATCCAGCGTCTCGACCACCATCGAGGCCACGATGCCCACCGTTGTCAGAACAGCGATGGACGAGGCCGTGACAAGCAGCGCCAGCACGGCGCGCTCAACCGCGTTGCGGGCGCGAAAATCGCGATGCGTGACCTTGAGCGCAAGCAAAAGCCCCAGGCCCGACAGCGCCACCACCACTGCGGCCATGGCCAGCTCCGCCGCTCGGGTCAAGGCGCGGTAGCGTTGCGCGGCGATCAGGGTGGCTTGCGCGACATCGGACCCAAGCGCCGACCCGCTGGTCGCCAGCAAGGCGCGGATATCGGTGGTTTCGATATCCAGATTGCGGGCGGCATCGGCGCTGATATCGCCTGCCGCCACGGCGCGGTCCAGCCCCAGGGCCAGACGGCGCATATCGGCCAGCATCAGGGTTTGGCTGGCTGGCCCGGTGTCCAGCATCACCGCCACCCGGTTCGAGATCACGCCGGGCTGGATCAACAGCCAGATCACCATCACCAGAAGCGCCGGCACGGTTGTCGCGAGAAAGGCATTGGTGCCGTAATAGGACGGCAGCGAATGCAAAACGCGAATATCGCCCGCAGCGCTGGATATGGCGCGCGCGCGACCAAGGGCATAGCCCAGGGCACCAAGGCCCAAAACGACGGCAAGGATCCAGATCGGCGGCATCGCGGGCTCAACTCTTCGGGTAGATCGCGGGGGCATCCGGCAGATCCGGACGCCCCCGCCAGGGTGGGTTACATGCTGTTCATCAGGACGCTGTCAGCGACGATGGCCTGAGTGGTGGCAAGATCGGGGTCGGATACCAGCCCATAGGCGGCCAGCGGGCCCCAGGGGCCGGCAATGTCATCGGACACGAAGAAAGAGGCATATTCCCGCAGGCCCGGGATCACACCCAGATGCGCCGCCTTGATGTAGAAGAACAGCGGCCGCGACACCGGATACTCGCCGGTCGAGATCGTGTCCACATTCGGCACCACATCGTTCATCGTGGCAACCTGCAACACGCTGGTGTTGTTCTGGTAAAACGACAGACCGAACACGCCGATAGCCTCGGGATTGGCCGAGATACGGGCCAGCGTTTCGGTGTAATCGCCGTCGATATCGACCGAAACACCATCGCCGCGAATGGCCATGCAGGTTTCTTCCGCTGCGTCCTCGTCGCCGCCATTCATCTCCATCAGCGCCGCCAATGCGCCGCTATCTTCGCAGCCTTGCAGGATGACGCTTTGGTCAAACACTTCGCGGGTGCCGTGCCTGGTGCCGGGGATGAAGGCGGTGATGCCTTGCGCCGGCAGGCCTGCGTTCACATCGGTCCACATGGTATTGGGATTGGCAACCAGGGCACCATCGATCGGCAATTCGGCGGCCAGCGCCAGATACCAGTCGGTGGGGGTGAATTCGAAGGCGGGGCCGTTGATATCCGAGGCAAAGACAATGCCATCATAGCCGATGCGCACCTCGATAATGTCGGTCACGCCGTTTTCGGCGCAGGTCGCGATTTCATTGGCGCGGATCGGGCGCGAGGAATTGGCGATATCGGTGGTGTTTTCGCCAACGCCCTCGCAAAAGCGGCGCAGACCGGTCGAGGAGCCGCCCGATTCCACCACCGGCGTCGGGAAGTCAAAATTCTCGCCAAAGGCTTCGGCCACGATGGTGGCATAGGGCAGCACGGTCGAGGACCCGGCGATCTGCACATTGTTGCGGGTCTGGGCCGTGGCCGCGGTGGTCGCGACGACAAGAATGCCGATCGCTGCGGCGGTTGCAGTGGCAGTATGGGTGAAAGACATCGCTTTGAGATCCCCTCAAGTTTTTGTTCCGGAACCCATCGTTCCTGCCCCACCCCCTATTGGGTGCGCACAATGCTTTTGTGACGGTTGTGTAACAGTTTCATGACAATGCCGGGATTTTCGGGGCCGCGCGGAAAATATTTCCGCCCCGGCGGGGTCTGGGGATGAGGAACGCAAATCAGCGTCAGGGGCGCGGGGCGTCGGGGGGGCGGCTCTTGGGCAACAGCACCGAAAAAATGCTGCCCTGCCCCGGTATGCTGCGGATTTTCAGCTGGCCGCGATGGCGGTTGAGGATGTGTTTGACGATCGCCAGGCCCAGACCGGTTCCGCCCATCGCCCGGCTGCGATGCTCATCGACGCGGTAGAACCGTTCCGTCAGGCGCGGCAGATGGGCCGGATCAATGCCCTCGCCCCGGTCGATCACATCGACTTGCACCATCGGCCCACGCGCCCGTGATCCCCCCGGATGATGGCTGACATGCAGGGTCACGGGCTGCCCTGCCCCACCATATTTCAAGGCGTTGTCAATCAGGTTCACAAAGACTTGCGTCAGTTGGTCGGGATCACCGGGCAATGGCACGGGGCCATCCAGACCGGTGATGTTCAGGCTTGCCCCATGTTCCCCGGCCTTCAGTTTCAGCCCGGCGCAGGCCGCCTCCAGGACGCCACGCAGATCAACGGTTTCATCGGGGCGCTGACGCTGACTGCTTTCGACCTGGCTGAGGCTCAGCAGATCGGCCACCAGCCGGTTCATCCGCGCCGCCTCTGCCTGCATGATCTTGAGAAACCGGGCGCGGGCCTCGGGATCATCGCGCGCGGCCCCTTGCAGGGTCTCGATAAAGCCCATCAGCGAGGTCAGCGGCGTGCGCAATTCATGGCTGACATTGGCCACGAAATCGCGGCGCAGGCCCTCGGCCTCACCGATATGGCTGATATCGGAAAAATGCAGGATCGCACCGGGGGTCTGACCGGTGATGCGAACATGAGACAGCGTGTCACCGGCCGGATCATGGCTGGAATAGCGGCTTTCGGCATTTGACATGCCCTTCAGGACGGCGTCGATCTGCTCCAACAGCGCAGGCTGGCGCAAGGCTGCTATGTAGCTGCGCCCGACAATCCAGGACCCGAACATCGCCAGCGCCGCCGGGTTGGCCCGGGTGATCCGCCCCTCGCCATCGAGGACCAGCATCGGGTCGGGCACGGCGGCCAGGATGGAGGCAAGCGGATCGGGCGGCATTGGCTCAGAGCGCCGCCGCGGCGGCGCAGCCAGCGGCAAAATCATCGGTCAGAATGCTGATATCCTCAATACCCACAGAAATCCGGAAGAACCCTTCGGACATGCCAAGCGCGGCCCGCTCAGTGACAGACAGCGCCCGGTGCGACGAGGTGGCCGGATGTGACAACGTGGTGCCGACATCGCCAAGTGTCGGTGCAAAGGCCAGATCAGGCATCGCGCGCACCAGCGCATTGGTCTGCGCCCGTTCGCCCGCAATCTCGAAGCTGACCATATTGCCGAATTGCCCGTTCAGGAGCGTCACCGCGCGGGCGTGATCGGGGTGATCGGCCCGGCCCGGATAGAGCACCCGGGTGACGCCGGGCTGACGGGCCAGGAAATCGGCCAGCGCGGCGGCATTGGCCTGCGCCTTGTCAAATCGCAGCTCGAAGGTGAACAGCCCGCGTTCAGCCAGCCAGCATTCATTCGGGCTTGGCACCAGGCCGGTGGTGATCGCAAAATTCCGCATTGCGGTCGTAAGATCGGGATCCCGAGCCGCGACATAGCCAAGCGTGACATCGGAATGGCCGGCCAGCAATTTGGTCACCGAATGGATGATGATATCGGCCCCGTGATCGAACGGGCGATAGGCGCGTGGCGTGGTGAAGGTATTGTCCACCGCCAGGAGCACGCCGCGCCGGTTGGCGATCTCGGCGATTGCCGCCATATCGGCGACGCGCAGGGTGGGGTTCGAGACCAGCTCGACCAGGATCATCCTGGTGTTTGGCTGGATCGCGGCCTCGAATGCGGCACCGTCGGTGGGGTCGATCAGGCTGGTTTCAATGCCAAAGCGCGGCAGGTCCTGGGTCATCATCCTGAGCGACCGGCCATAAAGCTGATCGCTGCCGATGATGTGATCGCCCGCCTTGAGCAGCCCCATCAGGGCGGCACTGACCGCGGCCATGCCCGATCCGGTGATAAAACCGCCCCGTGCCCCTTCCAGCATGTCGATCCTGGCGGCCAGAAGATCGGCATTGGGATGGCCTTCGCGGGCATAGGTATAGCCGGTTTCACGCCCGTCATATTGCGCATCCAACAGGTCGGGCGTGGCCGAGGTATAGACCACCGATTGCAGGATCGGTGTCACCACCGCACGGCTGATGCTTTCGGGAAAACCCATGCGGCGGATCAGGGTCTGGGGAGCGTTTCGGCGGCTGGTCATGACGGGTGTCTCACGGTTGGGCGGAAAAATTTTTCCTGAAAAATTTTGGGGCGGAAAATTCTTCGGGAAGAATTTTCTCACCGCGTGGTTCAAGGTCGCGTGGTGCCATCGCCGGTGACGAGATATTTGAACGAGGTCAGCTGTTCGGCCCCGACCGGCCCGCGTGCATGCATCTTGCCGGTGGCGATGCCGATCTCGGCCCCCATGCCGAATTCGCCACCATCGGCGAACTGGGTCGAGGCGTTGCGCATCAGGATGGCGCTGTCGAGTTGCTGGAAGAATTTCTGCGCGGCGGCGTCATCCTCGGTGAGAATGGCATCGGTGTGGTTCGAGCCATATTGGCGGATATGGGCGATTGCGGCATCAACATCCTCGACCACCCGCGCGGCAATGATCATGTCGAGAAATTCGCGGCCGAAATCATCAGGGGCGGCTGCGGTGACGCCGTCGATGGCCTGAAGATTGTCGTCGCCGCGCACTTCGACGCCGGCGCTCAGAAGCGCGCGGATCACACCCTGCCCTACGGTGTCGAGCACATCGCGATGGATCAGCAGGCATTCGGCAGAGCCGCAGATGCCGGTGCGTCTGGTCTTGGCATTGAGCACGACATTGAGCGCTTTCACCGGGTCGGCGGCAGCGTCCAGATAGATGTGGCAGATGCCTTCGAGATGGGCAAAGACCGGCACCCTTGCCTCGCGCTGCACCAGCCCCACCAGCCCCTTGCCGCCGCGAGGAACGATGACATCGATATGTGCGGTCATGGTCAGCATTTCCCGGACCGCGGCCCGGTCGCGGGTCGGGACCAGCTGTATCGCATCCTGGGGCAGTGAGGCCTCAGCCAGCCCGGCACGCAGGCAATCGGCCAACAGCCCGGAACTGTGCAGGCTTTCCGAGCCGCCGCGCAAGATCACCGCATTGCCGGATTTGAGGCAAAGCGCGCCGGCATCGGCGGTCACATTCGGGCGGCTTTCATAGATCACGCCAATGACGCCAAGCGGCGTGCGCACGCGTTCGATATGCAGACCGTTTGGCCGATCCCATTGCGCCAGCACGGCCCCGACCGGATCGGGCTGCGCGGCCACCGCACGCACGCCATCGACGATAGCCTCAATGCGGGTCTCATCCAGCATCAGCCGGTCCATCATGGCACCGCTCAGGCCCTTGTTGCGCCCGAAATCCATGTCCTTTTCATTGGCGGCGATGATCTCGGCCCGGCGGGCCCAGACCTGATCTGCGGCGGATATCAGCGCGGCCTCTTTCGCCGCCGATGGCGCAAAACCCAACAAGGCGGCGGCGGCTTTGGCGCGCGCACCGATATCGGCCATCAAGGCGGGGATGTCAGTGAGATCTTTCATGGCGAGGCTCCTGCGGCTGGAAAGCTCAGTCTATGAGTATTTAGGACAAAGAAGAAGCTATCAGAGTGCCATGTCATCACGGTGAATGAGTGCGGCGCGGCCGGGATAGCCCAGAATGGCTTCGATCTGGGTGGATTTATGCCCGGCGATGGCGGCGGCCTCAACTGCGGTATAGCGGATCAGGCCAAGGCCAAGCCGCGCGCCTGCGGTGTCGGCCATGATCACCGGATCGCCGCGCTGGAACTGGCCGGTGATGGCGGTGACACCTGCGGGCAGCAGCGATTTGCCCCGACCAAGGGCGGCCACAGCCCCGGCATCGAGCACCACGCTGCCTTTGGGCTTCATCGCGGAAATCCAGTGTTTGCGCGCAGTTTGCGGATCCTGGGCGGCGGTGAACCAGGTGGCGCGGGCACCCGATTCCAGCGCCTGCAACGGCTGCATCCGGTGGCCTTCGGTGATTGCCATGGCGCAGCCCGCCGCGGTGGCGGTGCGCGCCGCCATCAATTTGGTTTTCATGCCGCCCTTGCTCAGGCCCGAGCTGGCATCGCCCGCCATCGCCTCGATCGCGGGGGTGATCCGGTCGATCACCGGAATAAATTCGGCGGTGGGGTCGATCTGCGGGTTGGCGGTATAGAAACCGTCGACATCCGAGAGCAGCACCAGTTGATCGGCCCCGGACATCGCGGCGACATTGGCGGCCAGCCGGTCATTATCGCCATAGCGGATTTCATCAGTGGCGATGGTGTCGTTTTCATTGACAATCGGCACCGCGCCCAGGCCCAGAAGGGTCGCTATTGTATTGCGGGTATTGAGATAACGGCGCCGATCCGCGCTGTCTTCCAGTGTCAGCAGGATCTGCGCGGTTCGGATATCATGCGGGGCCAAAGCCTCTTCATAGGCGCGCGCCAGCCGGAT
Organism: Alterinioella sp.; assembly: GCF_058343375.1. Classification (NCBI taxonomy): domain Bacteria; kingdom Pseudomonadati; phylum Pseudomonadota; class Alphaproteobacteria; order Rhodobacterales; family Paracoccaceae; genus Alterinioella; species Alterinioella sp. The sequence goes on along the minus strand of NZ_JBTUJH010000053.1, from coordinate 5,389 downwards.
CTGGCCGACAGCGGCAGCCGCTTGCGACTGTTCCAGCGCCAGCTCGCCAGAGCCCAGACCCAGAACCGCGCGGCCAAGTGCGATGGAGCCCGACGAGACCAGCACCACATCCGCGCCGCGCGCCTTGATCCGTGCCACATCGCGCGCCAGCCCGCGCAGCCAATCCTGGCGCAACCCGCCGCTTTGGCGGTCGACCAGAAGGGCAGAGCCGATCTTGACCACCAGACGTCGGGCAGAGGAAAGGCCTAGGGCTTCCATGTCTCGGGCTCTTCCTGTCCATCGCGCTGGCGCAGACGGTTGGCGTCAATCCGCGCCCTGAGCGCGCGCAGCACATCGGTCACGCCGGTGCGCGCGACGCCCGACATATGCATGACGGGACCGGCTACCGCCTGCAACGCCGCGGTTTTTTCGGCCAGCTCATCTGCATCAATCGCGTCGATCTTGTTCAACACGGTGATGCGTGGCTTGTCGGCCAGACCGGCCCCATAGGCATCCACCTCGGTGATGATGGTCTGGTAATCGGTGACCACATCCTCGGCCGTGCCATCAACCAGATGCAGCAGCACCGAACAGCGTTCGACATGACCCAGGAAGAGATCGCCAAGCCCCCTGCCCTCATGCGCGCCCGCGATCAGGCCCGGAATATCGGCCACGACAAATTCGACATTATCCACCCCCACGACACCCAGATTTGGATGCAGCGTGGTAAAGGGGTAATCGGCGATCTTGGGCCGGGCATTGGATGTGGAGGCCAGAAAGGTGGATTTGCCCGCATTGGGCAGGCCAAGCAGACCGACATCGGCAATCAGTTTCAGGCGCAGCCAGATCGTGCGCTCCACCCCCTCCTGGCCGGGATTGGCGCGGCGCGGGGCCTGATTGGTGGAGGATTTGAAATGCAGGTTGCCAAAGCCACCATTGCCGCCGCGCGCCAGCACCACCCTTTGGCCCAGTTCGGTGAGGTCGGCGATGACGGTATCCTGGTCTTCCTCCAGGATCTCGGTGCCCACGGGCACGCGCAGGATCACGCTCGCGCCATCCTTGCCGGTGCGCTGAGCGCCCATGCCCGGCTGGCCGTTCTTGGCAAAGAAATGCTGCTGATAGCGGAAATCAATCAACGTGTTCAGCCCGTCGACAGCTTCCACCACGACATCGCCGCCACGCCCGCCATCGCCGCCATTGGGGCCGCCATATTCAATATATTTCTCGCGCCGGAAAGACACGCAGCCGCCACCGCCGCCGCCGGAGCGGATATGGACTTTGGCTAGATCGAGAAACTTCATGGGTGCGGGCTTTCAGCAGGGGCGGGGGTGCAGACAGGCGATAGTGGCAATTCGGGGCAGGCTCAAGGGCCAGCTTGGGGCCGCAATCGCGCAAATGCCGGACCGCGCCGCCAATCAGCAGCGACGCGCGGCCACATCATGCCGGACGCGCGGTCGGGGAAATCGGGACAGATCGAGCGCAGGGATGTCAGCTGAATTTGCGCAGGTAGGTCCATGTCGGCACCTTCGCCCCGCGCGCCACGCTGAACGCTTCGGCATCGCCCAGATAATCGAACCGTGCATTGGTCAGCACACGGGCCGATTGCGGGTTGTCCTGAAAGACGCTGGCAAACATCGTGTCGTTTTTCAGCGGATTGGCCTTGACCATGGCTTTCACAGCCTCGGAGGCGAGACCGGTATTCCACATCGCAGGGGCCACCCAATAGGCTATTTCGGCCTGGTTGCGGCTCATCTGTTCCAGCGCAATGACCCCCATCAGCTCTGCCCCGCCCTGATTGCTGGCATCCATCGCCCAGACATGTTCAGAGCGGTCGGGCTTTTGTGCGCGTGCAACAAGAGCCTCGGCGGCACCGGGCGGAAAAGGGTGCGGAATCGTGGTGGTCATCTCGGCGACGCGTTTGTCGGAGGCGTAACGCGCCAAGAGGCCGACATCGGAATTGCGCAACGGGCGCAACACGAAACGCGGCGTATCGACGATCGCCTGCTGCACGATGGTTTCCTGTTTCATTCTGCTCCTCCCAGAACATTGTGGGATGGCCTGCCCCTTCCTACTTGGGGGCTGCATTGGCCTGGCTCAAGGCCCGTTCGGAAAAGACCAAGGGGGACCGGTTTTTCAGCCGATCCCCCTCAATCAATGGTAAAGATACGGCGTTACTCGGCGGCGTCTGCCACCGGAAGCACGGAAATGAAGGTGCGACCCTTGAGGCCCTTGTGAAATTTCACCGCGCCTTCGGAGGTTGCAAAGATGGTGTGATCCTTGCCCATTCCGACATTGTCGCCCGGCCACATCTTGGTGCCGCGCTGACGCAGGATGATATTGCCAGGAATGACAGCTTCGCCGCCATATTTCTTGACGCCAAGACGACGGCCCGCTGAATCGCGGCCGTTCCGGGAGCTACCGCCTGCTTTTTTATGTGCCATGGGTTGGTCTCCTTATTCTGCGAGCTTGGCCTGGGCCTGAGCAACCCAACCCTCGCGTTCGATACGGCCCTTGAACGACAGTTTTTCGTCCATGGCGATGATGTCATCGGCGCTCCATGCGGCGATCTGCGCGAATGTGGTCACGCCGGCCTCATGCAGCTTTTTCTCAAGCGCCGGGCCGACGCCCGACAGATCCTTGAGGTTGTCGGCGGCACCGGCAACAGGTGCTGCGGCGGGTGCAGAGGCCTCGGGTTTGGGTTTGGGCGCGGCTTTCTTCTTGGCGGGCTTTGCCTCCGGGGCCGCGATGGCAACCGAACCACCCATGGCAGCCTTGACGCCGGTCGCGTCGCCACCATCGGCCAGGATTTCGGTGATGCGCAGCAGCGTCAGCTTCTGACGATGGCCCTTGGTGCGTTTCGAGCTGTGCTTGCGGCGGCGTTTGACAAAGTTGATCACCTTGTCGCCCTTGATCTGGTCGATCACGGTGGCCTGCACGGCCGCGCCCGCAATGGTCGGCGTGCCCAGAACGGTGGTATCACCGCCGAGCATCAGAATATCGTTGAACTGGATGGTTTCACCCGCATCAGCGGCCAGTTTTTCAACGCGCAGAACGTCACCGGACTGCACCTTGTACTGCTTGCCACCGGTCTTGAGGACCGCAAACATCGGCATTTTCCTTCTTTTCCCGCGCCCTGTGGCCCCCCGGCATTCGGGGTGTTGTCGCGCTGGTCGCGCGCCTCGGGCAGCGTGCCCCTGTCGGGACATCCATTACATTACTCACGGACCCGCCCGAGATTCGGACCAGCCTGTGAAGGCCTGCGTTTGCCGCAGCCCCGCGCCCAAGTCAAGCGCCAATCCCGGCCAACAGGGCCGCTTTCCTTGCTTCTTCTTTGTCCAAATACTCAAATTCCACCCTTACCACGCGAACCGAACCGGGCGGCAAAGCGGCGGCTACAGTCTTTCCCCCGTCATGAACAGCGCGGCGGCGGATCCAAGCCGGTAGCTCATGGTCTCGAACACCGTATCGAAACCGATGAAAAGCGCCGCTGTATAGGCCCGCGCCGCGGGCGTTTCGGAAAACGCGATATAGGTCTCGATCTCGGCATCGCTCAGGCCCTCATAGGCCATCAACTGAAAGGAATAGAGCCACAGCACCGTCTCCCGGCGAATATCCGGTTCCTGGCCCCAAACCTCGTTCAGCATCATTGCCGGCGGCAGCGCCTGTTCATAGGCTCCGGCATCCGACAGCCCACGATAGAAGGCATAGTTGGCGTTCAACGCGCCCGAAACATTGAGATCGACAAATCCGTTGACCTCGATGAATTGCGACAACAGGCCAACGCGCGGGCTGTTATCCTCAAGATGCTGGAAATAGGCCTGGTTGGCCGCTTCTTCGGTCGCCTCGTCCGATATCGCGCGCCAGGCGGTCAGCTCGCCTGCCACGATCCGCTGTCCCAGATCCGTGTTATAGAACTGCGTCACCTGTGCCATCTCTTCGACACTCATGCGGTCAGCGGGAAAGGCATGTGTAAAGGTCGCCTGTAACGGGCCGGATTGATAGAACCCGGTCAGAATGGCGCGCCAGGCGGCTCCGCCGCGTCCGGGGAACATGGTGTCCTCCAGCCCCACCGCATCGATCATGCTGATTTCGGCCAGTATTTCAAAGTTCTCATCCATAGCCACAGCATCGAAAAGCGCCGAGAGTTCGGGCGAAATATCGGTGCCGGGCGTGGGGGCCGCATTCTGAGCCATCGCGGCCTGTCCGAAAACGGTGAAAATGAGGGGGATAAGCGCTGCACGCAGCATCTGGCGGTCCTTTCGCGGCGGCCCCTATGGCCGGTTTCGGGTGCAACATGGGGTGCGGGGCGGCAAATATCCAGCACCATCGGCCATCTCGGGGCCGATAAGCGAGAAACCGACATTCACCCTTGCACGCGCCCGCATCTGCCTCTAAATCCCCGCCTCACGACCCTGACAAAGCGCGGAGAGGTGCCGGAGTGGTCGAACGGGGCGGTCTCGAAAACCGTTGAGGGTGCAAGCCTTCCCAGGGTTCGAATCCCTGTCTCTCCGCCACTGACAATCGTCTCACTTTCTCATGTCCAAATGGCGCGGAATTCCCGCGCGATTCCCGTCGGTTGCGAGACCGGATCGCAGACTTGATACTGCGGCCATTGACTCGGACTCGGTGAATTCAGACGAAAAGTGCAACATCGCTGGCGGATTTGATATCCGCTTGTTGTCACACAAGAAAGCGATGTTGCCATGCCAGGATATCCTCACCTCACCCGGTCCGAAAGAGATCAGATTGCCGATCTGAATGCACAGGGCCCCGGTGTTAGCGCCATTGCTCGGGTAGTTGGGCGCCACCGCTCGACCATCAGCCGGGAACTGAGGCGCAACGCGCATGCGGACGGGAGCTATCGGCCCGCCTTCGCCGAAGGTTACCTCCGGGCCAACAAGCTCGCCATCACCATGTTCGACAGCTACGACGACATCGTCGGCAAATGCTGCGCCGCCTGGAACTTCTTTGCATGCGACAAGAAACTCGTCGCCTCCATCACCTTGCGAAAATGGGCAAGGGTCAATAATTAGGGCCGTTGGTATGACCCACAAAACCTATTCCGCGCGCATTGAGCATGACGACGAGGATGAGATTTTCTTTGGCCGGGTCGCGGGTATTCGCGATGGCGTGGGTTTTCACGCTGACACGGTCGAGGGGCTGAAAACAGCGTTCCGGGAGGCGGTGGACGATTATCTGGAGACCTGCGAGCGGCTGGGCAAGGCTGGGCAAGGGCTAGATTCCATTTCACCCTTGGAAAGAAATGGGATCCCGGCCGGACGGGGCGTGACCCTCGGCTTTTCATGGAGGCGGTTCTGTGGATCGTTCGCACTGGGGCGCAATGGCGGGAGTTATCGGGTGAATTTGGCAATTGGTATTCTGTGTTCAAGCGGTTTCGCAGATGGGTGCA
>NZ_JBTUJH010000052.1:0-62023 GCF_058343375.1 Alterinioella sp. | reverse complement strand
ATCGACCCCGGCGCGGCTGGCGGCCTCGGTTGCCAGACCATCGGCCTGATCGGATCCGCCCAGGAGGGCTGACAGAAAATCGCGGCCCTGGGCCTGACCTTGCGCGCTTGCGGCGGCGGCGGCATCGTCGAAATTATTGGCCTGTGCTTCGCCCCGGAGCGCGCCCAGAAGGCTGCCCAATCCGCCCGATTGCGCCTGCCGGTTCGCCGCCGATCCAATCGCCGGGGCCAGCATCTGGGTCAGGCTGTTGGCTTGCGCCTCATCAAGGCCCAACTGCGCCGCCAACTGGCCCAACCCCTGGCCACCCTGGGCCTGTTGCAGCAAACGGAGAATGGACATTGGCGTATTCCTTTTGTGCAAGAACGGTTTCGGGCAACATGGGAACATGAATGGCTGCAATTGGGAAGGTAAGTGCAGGTCCCGATATCTGCCGGGCCGACAATCCCCGGCCCGCAACCTGGTGCCGCGTTTGACGTCACTATTCCGCCAGGTTCCATGCCAGCGCCGCGCCGATGCCCTCAGGGGGGGCTTCAATCGGCGTTATATGCGGGCAGAAACGTATCGGCATTACTGGCCAGGAAATCGCGCACCCGCCGCGATACCGGTGTTTGGTTTGCATCAACGGCGCGGACCAGAAACCAGCGGCGGATGATCGGTAGGCCGGGCAGGTCAAGCGCGACAATGCGGCCTTCGGCAAGGGCATCGCTGACGGTATGGGCCGAAATCAGGGCAATGCCCAATCCGGCAATTACCGCCTGTTTGATGGTCTCATTGGAATTGAACTCGATCGATTCATAGGTGTCGCCTTCACCGATTCGATCCAGAAAGCGCTCCATCAGGATGCGGGTGCCAGAGCCGCGTTCGCGCATGATTATGGTTTCTGACAGGATTTGCTGGGGCAGAATGTCGCGCTTTCCCGCCAGCGGATGATCCGGCGGTGCAATCAGAACATGCGGATGATCCCCGAGCAGGATCGAGTCGACCGCCGGGTGGCGGGGCGGTCGGCCCATGATGACGAGATCCAGGGAATGATCCGCGAGCGCCGAGATTATCTGGTGCCGATTGCCGATGATGAGGTTGATGTGAACGTCCGGCAGCTCCTGCTTTGCCAGGGCCAGAATCGACGGCGCATAATATTTTCCGGTGCTGACAACGCCAAGCGTGACCAGCCCGGATTTGCCGCTGTTGATGGCATCTATGCTTTGAAAACAACGCTCAAGCGCGGTGTCGATTTTATTGATCGTGGCCAGAACCTGAAGGCCCTGCAGGGTCAGCTCTGTCCGTCCATCGCTGCTTCGGACCACCAGTTTCGTGCCGATATTCTGCGCCAGCAATTTGAGCTGGGTCGACACCGCCGGCACCGTCAGTTGCAAGCTCTCGGCGGCCAGAGTGACCGAGCCGCGTTGGTGAATCGCGGACAGGGCGCGCAGTTGTTTGAGGGTGATTGCAGAGGGGCGGAGCATAAATTTATTTTAATCCAACAAATAATAATTTCAATGTTTCTTTTGCTCAGGCCAGCCCATGGTGACTGCAGGCACATTTCACCGGGGGACAGTATTTGATGGCCGAGCATACACCAATCAGCGAAACACAAGGCATCCCTGCGGCGCTGTTGCCGGTGATGTCGGCGCTGTGTGACGTCTCGGAAAAACTGGCCCAGACAATCGCAGACGGACCCCTGGCAGGCGATCTGGCGGCGGCGGTCGGAACCAATCTTGGCGGCGACGGCCAAAAGGCGCTCGACCTGATTGCCGATGAGGCCTATGCGGCGGCGCTGCAGGGCACGATGGTGCGCTGGTATGCGTCCGAGGAACGCGATGACATCGCCGAACTGAACCCCTCGGGCAATCTGGCCCTTGCCATCGACCCGCTGGACGGATCCTCGAATATTGATGCCAATGTGTCGATCGGCATGATCTTTTCGATATTTGAGGCGGTCGCGGATCCCGGCAAGAGCTTTTTGCGCCGAGGCCGCGAACAGATTGCGGGCGGGTATTTCATTTTCGGGCCGCAATGCGGGCTGGTTGTCACCTTCGGCAATGGCACCCTGCAATTCACCATGGACAGCCGCAGCCGCCAGTTTCTGCTGGTCAACCCGAAGATGCAGATCCCCGCCGATACCACCGAATACGCCATCAACGCGTCGAATTACCGGCATTGGCCACGCCCGATCCGGGCCTTTATCGACGATTGCGTTGATGGATCCGAAGGGCCGCGCGGCAAGGATTTCAACATGCGCTGGATTGCCTCGCTGGTGGCCGAAACCCACCGGATCCTGTCGCGCGGCGGGGTCTTCCTATACCCCGGCGACAGCCGCAACGGATATCAGCGGGGCCGCCTGCGGATGCTGTATGAATGCGCCCCGATCGCCTTTGTGGTGGAACAGGCCGGCGGCAAGGCCACCGATGCGATTGATCCGATCCTGGACAATCAGGCCGGCGAATTGCACGCCCGGACGCCTTTCGTGTTCGGCTCGGCAAACAAGGTCGACAGGATTTCCGCCTATTGCGATCTGCCCGACAACGAAATCTCGGCGCTGTTCGGCAAGCGCGGGTTTTTCCGCACCTGAAAGGATCCTAGATATGAGCACCAAGCATCCCATCATCTCGGTCACCGGGTCCTCCGGGGCGGGGACATCCACTGTCAAGAACACGTTTGACCAGATTTTCCGCCGCGAGGGCATCCGGTCGGTCTCCATCGAGGGCGATGCGTTCCACCGCTATAACCGGGTCGACATGAAGGGCGAACTGGAAAAGCGGCTGGCGGCGGGGGATCATTCCTTCAGCCATTTCAGCCTGGAGGCCAATGAGCTGGCCGAGCTGGAACGGGTGTTCCGCGAATATGGCGAGACCGGTGCCGGGCGCACCCGGGTCTATGTGCACAGCGATGCCGAGGCCGCTGAGCTGGGGGTGCCATCGGGGGAGTTTACCGATTGGACCGCGTTTGAGGAAGATTCGCATATCCTGTTTTACGAGGGCCTGCACGGGGCGGTGAGGACCGATGAGTTCAAGATCGCCGATCATGCCGATCTGAAGATTGGCGTGGTGCCGGTGGTCAATCTGGAATGGATCCAGAAAATCCACCGCGACCGCGATGTGCGCGGCTATTCCACCGAGGCCGTCACCGATGTGATCCTGCGCCGGATGGACGCCTATGTGAATTGCATCATGCCGCAGTTTTCCCAGACCAATATCAATTTTCAGCGGGTGCCGGTGGTCGATACCTCCAACCCGTTCATTGCCCGATCAATCCCGACGCTGGATGAAAGCCTGGTGGTGATCCGTTTCGCCAACCCGCGCGGGATCGATTTTCCCTATCTGACCAGCATGATCGACGGGTCGTGGATGAGCCGCGCCAATTCCATCGTGGTGCCCGGCGGCAAGACCGATCTGGCCATGCAGCTGATCCTGACGCCGCTGATTCTTCGCCTGATCGACAACGCCCGCCGCGCCTGAGGAGGACCCCGATGACCCAGATCGCAGAAACCAACATGGCAAACGCCATTCGCGCCCTGGCGATGGATGCGGTGCAGGCGGCAAATTCCGGCCATCCCGGCATGCCGATGGGCATGGCGGATGTGGCCGCGGTGCTGTTCAACCGGTTCATCAGCCTTGACCCTTCGGCCCCGAAATGGCCCGACCGGGACCGGTTCGTTCTGTCGGCCGGGCATGGTTCGATGCTGATCTACGCCATCCATCATCTGCTGGGCTATGCGGATATGGATATGGAGCAGATCCGCAATTTCCGCCAGCTTGGCTATCGCACGGCGGGCCACCCTGAATATGGCCATGCCGATGGCATCGAGACCACCACCGGCCCGCTGGGGCAGGGCATTGCGACCGCTGTCGGAATGGCCATTGCCGAGCGGATGCAGAACGCGAAGTTCGGTGATGATGTGGTGGATCACCGGACCTATGTGATTTGCGGCGATGGCTGTTTGATGGAGGGCATCAGCCATGAGGCCATCGACATGGCCGGGCATATGGGGCTGGGCCGGTTGATCGTGATGTGGGACGACAATTCGATCACCATTGATGGCGGCACCGACCTGTCGACCTCGACCGATCAAAAGGCGCGGTTTGCCGCCGCCGGTTGGCAGGTGATCGCGGTCGATGCGCATGACAAGGATGCGGTTGCGCGGGCGATTGCGGCGGCCCGCGCCGATGAAACCCGCCCCAGTCTGATTGCCTGCAAAGCCATCATCGGCTACGGCGCGCCCAACAAGCAGGGCACATCGGCCACCCATGGCGCGCCCCTGGGCGATGAGGAAATCGCCCTGACCCGCGCGGCGCTGGGCTGGCCGCACCCGGCCTTTGAAATTCCCGATGATGTCTATGCGTCGTGGCATGCGGTTGCGGATCGTGGCCGGGCTGCGCGCGAGGCCTGGGAGGTCCGGGCCAAGGCATCGCCATCGGCGGCGGCATTCTTTGCGGCGCAGGACGGGTCTTCGCGTCAGGGTTTGAGCGCCGCGATTGCCGCGCATAAGCAGAGCCTGTCTGCCGAGGCCCCCAAGGTGGCGACGCGCAAAGCCTCGCAAATGGCGCTGGAAGTGGTCAACCGGGCGGTGCCCGACATGGTTGGCGGATCGGCCGATCTGACTGGGTCAAACTTGACCCTGACATCGGGCATGTCCGGGTTTTCAAAAGACAATTACAGCGGCGATTATATCTATTACGGGGTGCGCGAACACGCCATGGCCGCCGCAATGAACGGGTTGTTCCTGCATGGCGGCATCCGGCCCTATGCCGGCACTTTTCTGGCATTCGCCGACTATTGCCGTGGCGCGATCCGGCTGTCGGCGCTGATGGGGCTGCCGGTCACCTATGTGATGACGCATGACAGCATTGGGCTGGGTGAGGACGGCCCGACGCATCAGCCGGTTGAACATGTTGCCAGCCTGCGGGCGATGCCGAACCTGAATCTGTTTCGCCCCGCCGACGCGGTGGAAACCGCCGAATGCTGGGAACTGGCGGTGATGAGCGACGCGACGCCTTCGGTTTTGTGCCTGTCGCGCCAGGGCCTGCCGACGCTGCGCATGGCCCATAGTGATGAAAATCTGAGCGCACGCGGGGCCTATGTTCTGCGCGAGACTGATGGCGCGCGCGATGTCACCCTGATTGCCACCGGATCGGAGGTCGAGATTGCGCAGGGCGCGGCCGATCTGCTGGCGGCGGAGGGCATCAATGCGGCGGTGGTCTCGGCCCCCTGTTTCGAGCTGTTCGCAGATCAGGATGGTGCCTATCGCGCCGCGGTTCTGGGAACGGCCCCGCGGGTCGGCGTGGAGGCGATGGTCAAGCAGGGCTGGGAGGCTTTGCTGGGCGAAAACAGCGCCTTTATCGGCATGACCGGCTTTGGTGCCTCGGCCCCGGCACCCCTGCTGTTCAAGAAATTTGGCATCACGGCCGACGCCGTTGCGCAATCTGCGCGTGCCCTGTTGGCAAGCTGAGAGGAAAGACCATGACAGTAAAAGTAGCCATCAACGGTTTTGGACGTATCGGGCGCAATATCCTGCGCGCCATTGTCGAGAGCGGACGCACCGATATCGAAGTGGTGGCGATCAATGATCTCGGCCCGGTCGAGATGAATGCGCATCTGCTGAAGTTTGATTCCGTTCATGGCCGGTTTCCCGGCACCGTGGTGGTGGATGGCGACATCATTGATGTCGGCACCGGCCCGATCAAGGTCACGGCGCTGAATATCCCGAGCGATCTGCCTTGGGGCGATGTCGATATCGCGCTGGAATGCACCGGCATCTTCACCGCCCGCGACAAGGCGGCCCTGCTGCTGGAAAGCGGTGCCAAACGGGTGCTGATTTCCGCGCCGGGGGCCGGGGCCGACAAGACCATCGTGTTCGGGGTCAATCATGATGCGCTGACGGCTGATGACCTGATTGTGTCCAATGCGTCCTGCACCACCAACTGCCTGTCGCCGGTGGCCTATGTGCTGCATAATGCGATTGGCATCACACGCGGTTTCATGACCACGATCCATTCCTATACCGGCGACCAGCCGACGCTGGATGTGATGCGCCGGGATTTCTACCGCGCCCGCGCTGCCGCGATGTCGATGATCCCGACAACGACCGGGGCCGCCAAGGCGGTGGGGCTGGTTCTGCCGGAGCTGAACGGCAGGCTGGATGGCACCGCGATCCGGGTGCCGACGCCCAATGTCTCGGTGGTCGATCTGAAGTTTGATGCCAAGCGCAAGACCTCGGTCGAGGAGATCAATGATGCCATCCGCGCCGCCGCCGATGGCCCGCTGAAGGGCATTCTGGGCTATACCGACGTGCCCAACGTGTCTTCTGATTTCAACCATGATCCCCGGTCTTCGATCTTTCACATGGACCAGACCAAGGTGATGGATGGGAAATCATGCCGGATCCTGTCCTGGTATGACAATGAATGGGGCTTTTCGAACCGGATGGCCGATACCGCCGTCGCCATGGGGAAGCTGCTGTGAGCAGGCCCCGGGTCATATCTGCGGCCAATCTGGCCGGCAAGCGGCTGGTTGTGCGGGCCGATCTGAACGCGCCGGTGCAGGGCGGGCGGGTCAGCGATGCCACAAGGATCACCCGGTTTGCAGAGGGCATGAGGCCGCTTTTGACGGCGGGCGCGCGGATTACGGTGCTGTCGCATTTTGGCCGCCCCAAGGGGCAGCGCAACATGGAGTTCACCCTCGCGCCGATTGTTCCGGCCCTGGCTGAGGCGCTGGGCCGCGAGGTTGCATTTGCGCCCGATTGCATCGGTGAGGCCGCCATTGCCGCCAGCGAGGCGTTGCAGGATGGCGAAGTTCTGCTGTGCGAGAACCTGCGGTTTCATCCCGGCGAGGAGGCCAACGACCCCGGCTTTGCCGCGGAACTGGCCAAGCTGGGTGAGATCTATGTCAATGATGCGTTTTCAACCGCGCATCGGGCGCATGCCTCTACGGCGGCAATCACGAAACTGCTGCCTGCCTTTGCCGGGCCGCTGATGGATGAAGAGATTGCGGCGCTGTCGGCGGCATTGGAAGACCCGAAACGCCCGGCCGTGGCGGTGGTGGGCGGGGCCAAGGTGTCGAGCAAGATTGCGGTGCTGAAAAACCTGGTCGGCAAGGTTGACGCGGTGGTTGTGGGCGGCGGTATGGCCAACACGTTCATGCTGGCCGACGGGCATCCGATCGGGACATCGCTGAGCGAGCCGGATCAGGTGCCAACCGTGCATGAAATCCGGGCGCTGGCGGCAAAATCGGGCTGCAGGATCATCCTGCCGGTCGATATCGTCTGCGCCGATGAATTTGCCCCGAACGCCCGAAATATCACGACGGGTATCGATGGCTGCCCCGAGGGTGCGATGATCCTGGATGCCGGTCCGAAATCGGTCGCGGCGATCGGCAAGGAGTTTGAGGCCGCGAAAACCCTCCTGTGGAATGGCCCGATGGGCGCGTTCGAGATGGAGCCGTTTGACCGGGCAACCATCGCCCTGGCGCGCAAGGCCGCCGAACTGACGCGAGCGGGCGCGCTGGCCTCCATCGCGGGCGGCGGAGACACGGTTGCGGCCCTCAACATGGCCGGAGCGGGCGATGATTTCACCTATGTTTCCACCGCCGGTGGAGCCTTTCTTGAATGGCTGGAAGGCAAGGAATTGCCCGCCATTGCCGCGCTGCGCGATGCAGCGGTTGCAAATCAGAGGAACGAATAATGGCCTTGATAACCCTGAGACAGCTTTTGGACCACGCTGCCGAGAATGATTACGGCGTGCCGGCCTTCAACATCAACAACATGGAGCAGGGCCTTGCGATCATGGCGGCGGCAAAGAAATGCGATGCGCCGGTGATCATGCAGGCCAGCCGTGGCGCGCGATCCTATGCCGGTGACATCATGCTGCGCCACATGATCCAGGCTTTGGCGGAAATGTATCCCGACAATCCGATCTGCATGCATCAGGACCACGGCAATAATGAAGCCACCTGTTCATCGGCGATCCGGCATGGGTTCACATCCGTGATGATGGATGGCTCGCTTGAGGCCGATATGAAAACCCCGGCCTCCTATGACTACAATGTCGAGATCACCGAGCGCGTATCGCGCATGGCCCATTGGGTCGGGGCATCCGTCGAGGGTGAGCTTGGCGTGCTGGGCAGCCTGGAAACCGGCGAGGCGGGTGAGGAAGACGGCTCGGGCGCCACCGGCAAGCTGAGCATGGAACAATTGCTGACCGATCCCGATCAGGCGGTCGATTTCGTCAACAGGACCAAGGTTGATGCGCTGGCCATCGCCTGTGGCACCAGCCACGGGGCCTATAAGTTCAGCCGCAAGCCCGATGGCGAGATTCTGGCGATGCATGTGATCGAGGCGATCCACGCCAAGCTGCCCGGCACCCATCTGGTGATGCACGGATCATCCTCGGTGCCGCAGGAATTGCAGGACATCATCAACGAATTTGGCGGGGACATGCCGCAAACCTACGGGGTGCCGGTCGAGGAAATCGAGCGCGGTATCCGCATGGGTGTGCGCAAGGTCAATATCGACACCGATTGCCGGATGGCGATGACCGGCCAGTTCCGCAAGGTGGCGATGCAGGATGGCACCCAGTTCGACCCGCGCAAGTTTCTGATCCCGGCGATGGAGGCGATGCAGGCGCTGTGCCTGGACCGGTTCGAACGTTTCGGCACCGCCGGAAATGCCCACAAGATCAAGGTCATCGACATGGACGACATGGCCCAACGCTATGCCGACGGATCGCTTGATCCGAAAATCGTGGCCGCCCGGGCGGCTGAATAATCCCAGACCAACAGGAGCCAGAAAATGAGCGAAGATAAAACCCAGATAACCGACAAGAAAAAGCGCTATGCCGCGGGTGTTTTGAAATATGCCCAGATGGGCTATTGGGACGGTGATTACGAGCCCAAGGATACCGACATTCTGGCGCTGTTTCGGATCACGCCGCAGCCCGGTGTCGACCCGATCGAGGCCGCCGCCGCGGTGGCCGGTGAAAGCTCCACCGCGACCTGGACAGTGGTCTGGACCGACCGGCTGACCGCCTGCGACAGCTACCGCGCCAAGGCCTATAAGGTCGAGCAGGTGCCGAATAACCCGGAACAGTATTTCTGCTATATCGCCTATGACATCATCCTGTTCGAGGAAGGCTCGATTGCCAATCTGACCGCCTCGATCATCGGCAATGTGTTTTCCTTCAAGCCGCTGCTGGCGGCGCGGCTGGAGGATATGCGGTTTCCGACCACCTATGTGAAGACCTTTGCCGGACCGCCGACCGGTCTGGTGGTTGAACGCGAGCGGCTGGACAAGTTCGGCAAGCCGCTGCTGGGGGCCACCACCAAGCCCAAGCTGGGCCTGTCGGGCCGCAATTATGGCCGTGTGGTCTATGAGGGGCTGAAAGGCGGGCTCGATTTCATGAAGGATGACGAGAATATCAACAGCCAGCCCTTCATGCATTGGCGCGAGCGGTTCCTCTATTGCATGGAGGCGGTGAACAAGGCCACCGCCGAGACCGGCGAGATCAAGGGCCACTATCTGAACATTACCGCCGCCACCATGGAAGAGATGTATGCCCGCGCCGAATTTGCCAAGGAACTGGGCTCGGTCATTGTCATGGTCGATCTGATCATCGGCTGGACGGCGATTCAGTCGATCTCCAAATGGTGCCGCGACAACAACATGATCCTGCATATGCACCGGGCCGGGCACGGCACCTATACGCGCCAGAAAAACCACGGCATTTCCTTCCGGGTGATCGCCAAATGGCTGCGTCTGGCCGGTGTCGACCACCTGCATTGCGGCACCGCCGTGGGCAAGCTGGAAGGCGATCCGCTGACGGTTCAGGGGTTCTATAATGTCTGCCGCGAATCCCATAACGCGGTCGACCTGCCGCGCGGGCTGTTCTTTGAACAGGACTGGTGCGACATGAACAAGGTGTTGCCGGTTGCATCGGGCGGCATCCATGCCGGGCAGATGCACCAGTTGCTGCATCTGTTTGGCGATGATGTGGTGTTGCAGTTTGGCGGTGGCACCATCGGGCATCCGATGGGCATTCAGGCGGGCGCGACCGCCAACCGGGTGGCGCTGGAAACCATGGTTCTGGCCCGCAATGAGGGCCGCGATATCTGGAATGAGGGCCCCGAGATCCTGCGCTCGGCGGCCAAACACTGCAAACCGCTTGAGGCGGCGTTGGAGATTTGGGGCAACATTACCTTCAACTACGCATCCACCGATTCGTCTGACTTCCAGACATCTGAAACACCGTTGTCCTAAGACAGAAAACAGGAGAGAGAATTATGCGTATTACCCAAGGTTGCTTCTCGTTTCTGCCGGATCTGGACGATGTTCAGATTTCGGCCCAGATGGAATATATCCTGGCCAATGAATGGGCCATCGCCATCGAATATACCGATGATCCACACCCGCGGAACACCTATTGGAACATGTGGGGCCACCCGATGTTCGATCTCAAGGATCCCAAGGGCGCGATGATGGAGCTGGATGATTGCCGCAAGGCCCATGGTGACAGCTATATCCGTATCATGGCCTTTGACGACACCCGCGGCGTCGAGAGCATTCAGATGTCTTTCATCGTGAACCGCCCGAAAGAAGAGCCGAGCATCCATTTGCAGCGCACCGACATTGTCGATCGTGCCCAGCGTTACGCCTGGGATGTTCGCAAATAGGCTTTGGCCAATGAAAATCGGGCATCCGGGTATCCGGGTGCCCCGACACCCTTTAACACCGTATTGGACATGCCATGGCCGCCGAAACAGAAGCGAAATCCGTTCCCGCAACCGTTGATCTGGCGGCGGAATACGAAAGTTCCGGCGTGGCCGAGGTGCTGCAGGAGCTGGATGACGAGCTGATCGGGCTGGAACCGGTCAAACAACGCATCCGCGAAACCGCCGCCCTGCTCTTGGTGGACAAGGCCCGCCAATCCATGGGGCTGAGTCATGAAACCCCCACCCTGCACATGAGTTTTTCCGGCAATCCCGGCACCGGCAAGACCACTGTGGCGTTGAAGATCGCGGGGCTTTTGCACCGGCTGGGATATGTCCGCAAAGGCCATCTGATCAGCGTTACCCGCGATGATCTGGTGGGGCAATATATCGGCCATACTGCGCCGAAAACCAAGGAAGTGCTGAAAAAGGCGATGGGCGGCGTGCTGTTCATCGACGAGGCCTATTACCTCTACCGCCCGGACAATGAACGAGATTACGGGCAGGAAGCGATCGAGATCCTGCTGCAGGTGATGGAGAATAACCGCGATGATCTGGTGGTGGTGATGGCCGGATATGCCGACCGGATGGACAAGTTCTTTTCCGCCAATCCCGGGTTTCGATCACGCATCGCGCATCATATCGAATTTCCCGATTACGGCGACGCGGAGCTGATCGAGATCGCCGAGAAAATGCTGGCCGAGCAGAGCTATGAATTTGACGATGCCGCGCGCGTGGCCATGGTCGAATATATCGACCTGCGCCGGGCCCAGCCGCATTTCGCCAATGCGCGCTCGATCCGCAACGCGCTGGACCGGGCCCGGCTGCGTCAGGCCAACCGCTTGTTTACCCATTCAAAAGGACCGTTGGATGCCAGGGCGCTCAGCACCATATGCGAGGAGGATATCCGCGCCAGCCGGGTGTTTCAGGGCGGTCTGGATGTCGACCGGCCGATCCATCAGGGAGAAGCAAAATGAGCTTTGATCGTTCCATCAAGATCGCGCCTTCGATCCTGGCCGCCGATTTCGCCAATTTCGGGGCCGAATGCGCGGCCATCGAAGCGCAGGGCTGCGATTGGGTTCATGTCGATGTGATGGATGGGCATTTCGTGCCCAACATCACCTTTGGCCCGGATACCTGCAAGGCGATCCGGCCCCATATCAAGACGGTGATGGATGTGCATCTGATGATCGCGCCCGTCGATCAATATCTGAAGGCCTTTGCCGATGCCGGATCGGACATTCTGACCATCCATGTCGAGGCCGGGCCGCATCTGCACCGGTCGCTGCAATATATCCGTGATCTGGGCTGCAAGGCGGGGGTGGCGCTGAACCCGTCCACCCCGGCCAGCGCCATTGAATATGTCATGGATCTTGTTGATCTGGTCTGCGTGATGACGGTCAATCCCGGCTTTGGTGGGCAGAAATTCATCCATAGCCAGATCGACAAGGTTGTGGCGATCCGCCAGATGATCGGGGATCGGGATATTCATATCGAGATCGACGGCGGCATCACGCCGCAAACCGGGCCGCTGATGGCGGCGGCGGGGGCGGATGTGCTGGTGGCGGGCTCGGCCGTGTTCAAGGGTGGATCGGTTGCCAACCCCGGCCCCTATGGCGACAATATCCGCGCCATCCGCGCCGCGTCGGAAGCTGCCAGGTAATGGGGGTCAAGGCGATCATTTTCGATGTCGACGGCACCTTGTCGGAAACCGAAGAAGCCCATCGCCGGGCCTTCAATCTGACATTCGCCGAATTTGGTCTGCCCTGGGTCTGGTCGCAGCAGATCTATCGGGAACTGTTGCAGACGACCGGCGGCAAGGAACGGATGACGACCTATCTGCGGGATCATCTGAACCAGCCCGCGGATCAGGAGAAAATTGCCGAAATCCACCGCCGCAAGACGGCGATTTATGGCGAGCTGATCGCCGCCGGTGGCGTCGATCTGCGCCCGGGCATTGCCGATCTGATCGCGGATGCGGCGCGCAACGGCATCCGGGTCGCGGTGGCCACCACCACCAACCGGCCCAATGTCGACCGTCTGAGCGAGGCCTGTTTCGGCAAACAAGCGGATGAGGTCTTTGAAATCATCGCCGCCGGGGACGAGGTGGAACACAAGAAGCCCGCCCCGGATGTGTTCAACCTTGCCCTGGCCGGGCTGGGGCTGGCACCGGGCGACTGTGTCGGACTGGAGGACAGCCGAAACGGGCTGCTATCGTGCATCGGTGCCGGTGTGGCCTGTGTGGTGTCACCGGGTGTTTACACCAAAGGGTCTGATTTTGGCGAAGCGGCGGCGGTGATCGGCTGTTTCACCGAGATCGACAGTATCGCCAAGCTGAATGCGGTGCTGGAATAGGGCCATTGGCGAATAAGGAGAGTTGGACATGCGCGCGGTGATCTTTGATCTCGACGGAACATTATGTGATTCCGCCCCCGATTTGCAGGCCTCGGCCAATCGGTTGCTGGCCGATCTGGGCAAGGCCCCGCTGGCGCTGGATACGGTGCGCGCCTTTATCGGAAATGGCGTGCCGAAACTGGTGGAACGGGTGATGCTTGCATCGGACATTGCTTTCAGCCCCGAACGCCATGCCGATCTGACCCGGCAATTCGCGCGGATCTATGCTGCCGATCCGGTGGCCGGGACGGTGCTTTACCCCGGTGTGCGGCAGGTGCTGGACGGGTTGAGATCACAGGGCAGCGCAATGGGGGTGTGCACCAACAAGGTGCATCACATCACGATGCAGGTGCTGCGGGGGCTGGATATTGATGGCTATTTCGGCTCGGTGATCGGCGGCGACAGCCTGCCGACCCATAAGCCCGACCCGGCCATGATGCATGCCTGTATCGCGCAGCTGGGCGGCACCGATGTTGTCTATGTCGGTGACAGCGAAGTGGATGCCGCGACCGCGATGGCCGCGGGCATTCCCTTTGCCTTGTTCAGCGGCGGCTATCGGAAAAGCCCGGTTGAAGACATTCCGTATGACGCTCTTTTCAGTGATTTCAGTGAGTTGCCCGACATATTGACCAAGATGTGACCGCATTGGCCAGCCCACGCCATCCCGGCCGCGCCATGGCCGGTTGGCGGGTGGCCCGGCGGGGCCAATCGGGGCGTCTGCGGCACTGAAGCACGTCTCGCAGCAGCCGGACAGGGCGCATCGCTTGAACCGCGTTGAAATCTTTGTTTTCAGGCAGCGTGAAGGGATTCAGGTTTTCCGAGACGGGCTATATCTTGCGAAGCGCGCGTGTGAAACGGGTGGATTTCTTCTGAAGTTTGTATATTCTCTTGACAATATGTAAACTAAGTTGCCCAAATCCATCTACGCTTCAGGGATCATTTTCCAGAGAAACGCCATGGCCAGCACCCAGACCGTACTTGTAAAATCTTCTGATCCGAAAGTCATCCGGGCCGCGTCCAAGGCGCTGAGCGAAACTGAAGGCTATCGGCTGGTTTATTGTGAGGATGATGCAACCGCGATCCGCCGGCTGAACGAGATCGAGGTTGACCTTATCCTTGGGGATTTTGACGCGACGCTTGCCGACAAGGCCAATGCGCTGGTCCAATCACGGCTGTCGCATCCGGGATGCTGCCGGATAATCGTCTTTGATCGCAAGGATCTGGAAGAGGGTATCGCGCTATGTGAAAAAACCGCGTCATTCTTGTATATGATCAAGCCGATTGACGAAAAGCAGGTCAGGATTGTCGTCAAACGCGCGCTTGAACATACCGAATTGTCGCGCCGCCACAGGATTTTGAGCCGCGAGCTGAAGCTGTCCCTGGATGATGGTATCTTTGACCGGGCGGAGGACAGCTCGGTTCAGGGTGGATTCTCGCAGTTCGAGCGGCTGGTCTATACCTGCGCAAAAATGGCGGAGGTGGTCGGTGAAGCAAAGGTGGCCGCGACAACCAGCATGCCGGTTCTCATCCAGGGGGCCACCGGAACCGGCAAGGAGCTGCTGGCGCGTGCGATCCATTTCAATTCGGACCGGATGAATTCGCCGATGCACAGCCAGAACTGTGGCGGGGTCAGCGATGATGCGCTGTATTCGGAGCTGTTTGGCCATATTCGCGGCGGATTCCCCGGTGCCATCGCCGATCGGCTCGGGCTGTTTCGCGCCGCCGATGGCGGCACGGTCTTTCTGGATGAGGTGTCCGAGATTTCGCCGCATTTCCAGATTGCCCTGTTGCGGTTTCTGCAAGAGGGCGAGGTCAAGCCGCTGGGATCCGATAAAACGTTGCATGCCGATGTCCGGATCATCGCGGCCTCGAACAAGTCGATCGAGAAACTGGTGGAAGAGGGCAAGTTTCGCCGTGATCTGTTCTATCGGCTGCGCGGGTTTCAACTGGAATTGCCGCCATTGAACGAGCGCAAGGGCGATATCCCGGTCCTGACCCAGTTTTTCGTCGAGAAATATGCCGGCGTGGTGGGGCGGCGGGTTCTGGGTGTGACGTCGGATGCCCTGAACAGGCTGGAGAATTACAGCTTTCCCGGCAATGTCCGCGAGCTTGAAACCGAGGTCCAACGGATGGTGGCGGTGGCCGAGCAGGGCGGTTATATCGCGCTGCGCCACCTGTCGGAAAAGATCACCAGCGCGCCGGTCATTTCGCCCGAGAACGGTGCCTATTTTCCGGCCGGTGCGACGCTGAAGGAAAAGGTCGAAAATCTGGAACAGATGATCTTGTCAAAGAGTCTGGCCGAGAATCACTGGAATCAAAGCAAGGTCGCGACAGATCTGGGGCTGTCGCGGGTCGGGCTTGCCAACAAGATCAAGCGATACGAGCTGCGCAAGGCGATGGGCCATGGCTGAGCCGGACGACCCCGATGAACCCGGTAACCCCGAGGGCGTGATCCCGTTTCCGTTTTCCAGATCGGGTGTGTCAAAACACAAACATGCGCCGCGCAATCTGGGCCTGACCAAGATGTCGGCCTCGGTCAAGTCTTCGGGCCGGGGGGCCAAGGGCCATTGGTGCAGTTCGTGCAAGGGAATTTGGTATACATATTTCTTTGAAGTCGAATGCCCGGTCTGCGGCAAGCGCGGCTGATCGGCTTCCGACTGAACACCAAGTTTACACAAGCCATGCAAACTTGGTTGTCAGTTTGCAGTTTGTTACAGGTTTTGGGCCGGAACCGGCGAGAGTTGATTGGCCAATAATTTTCTGCAAGCACATGATCATGAGCCAGGGCACCCGTTAATCCGGATGGCTTCGATCATTGATGGTTGCGGAGAAAATCGCCGTTTTGAGCAACACGCAATCCTAGGGAGGAATTCGACTATGGCAAATCTATTGTGGCTTCAGGGGGGTGCGTGCTCGGGGAATACGATGTCGTTCCTGAATGCCGAGGAACCGAGCGCCTGCGATCTTGTAACAGATTTCGGCATCAATATTCTGTGGCAGCCGTCGCTGGGCCTGGAGCTTGGCGATGAGGTCAAAGCCATCGTGGAAAAATGCATCTCGGGCGAAATCCAGCTTGATATTTTTGTGTTTGAAGGCACCGTGATCAACGCGCCGAACGGCACTGGCGAATGGAACCGGTTTTGTGGCCGTCCGATGAAGGATTGGGTAAGGGAGCTGTGCGATGCGGCCGGTATCGTGGTCGCCATCGGCGATTGCGCCACCTATGGCGGCATTCCGGCCACGGCACCAAACCCGACCGACAGCGTTGGCCTGCAGTTTCTCAAGCGGGAAAAGGGCGGTGCGCTGGGGGCCGATTTTACCGCCAAATCCGGCCTGCCGGTGATCAATATTCCGGGCTGTCCGGCGCATCCGGATTGGGTGACGCAGATTTTGGTGGCCGTTGCCTCCGGGCGCACCGCCGATCTGACGCTGGACGAGTTCCACCGCCCCAAGACATTCTTTTCGTCCTTCACCCAGACCGGCTGCACGCGCAACATGCACTTTGCCTATAAGGTCTCGACCACGGCCTTCGGTCAGCGCAAGGGCTGCCTGTTCTATGATCTTGGCTGTCGCGGCCCGATGACCCACAGCCCCTGCAACCGGATCCTGTGGAACCGCCATTCATCGAAAACCCGCGCCGGCATGCCCTGCCTTGGCTGCACCGAGCCGGAGTTCCCGTTCTTTGATCTGGCACCGGGCACGGTGTTCAAGACCCAGACCGTGATGGGCATTCCCAAGGACATGCCCAAAGGTGTGGACAAGAAGGGATATATCAAGCTGACCGCCGCCGCCAAAGGTGCCGCACCGGCCTGGGCCGAAGAAGATATCTTTGTCGTTTAACGCGAAACAGGAGAGAGAATAATGTCTGCAGCAGTAGAAACACTCGACATTTCGCCAGTTGGGCGCGTCGAAGGCGATCTGGATGTCCGGGTCGATATAACGGATGGTGTTGTGACCAACGCTTGGACCAGCGCGGAAATGTTCCGCGGCTTTGAGGTGATCCTCAAGGACAAGGATCCGCAAGCCGGGCTGGTGGTGACACCGCGCGCCTGCGGCATCTGTGGTGCGTCGCACCTGACCTGTGCCGCCTGGGCGCTGGATACGGCCTGGGGCACCACGGTGCCGCGCAACGCCATTCTGGCGCGCAACCTTGGCCAGATCGTTGAATCGCTTCAATCATTGCCGCGTCACCATTACGGGCTGTTCATGATTGACTACACCAATGAAAACTACGCCATGAGCCCGTTCTACGAGGAGGCGGTGAAGCGCTATTCGCCCTTTACCGGCACATCCTATGAGGTTGGCGTCACAATTTCCGGGCGTCCGGTGGAAATCTACGCGCTTTTGGGCGGGCAATGGCCGCATTCCTCCTTCATGGTGCCCGGTGGCGTGATGTGTTCCCCGACCCTGACCGATATCACCCGCGCCTGGTCGATCCTGGAGCATTTCCGGCAGAACTGGATCGAGAACCTGTGGCTGGGCTGTTCGATCGAGCGCTATGAGGAAATTCAGACGCTGGAGCAGTTCGAAGCCTGGCTGGATGAAAAGCCCGAACACGCCAATTCCGATCTGGGTCTGTTCTGGCGCATGTCCAAGGATATCGGTCTGGATCATTACGGCAAGGGCCACGGAAAGTTCGTGACCTGGGGATATCTGCCGCATGAGGATCATTACCAGAACCCGACCATTGCCGGGCGCGCGGATGCGGTGATCATGAAAACCGGCATCTATGATGGCGCAACGGATACGTTTTCACCGATGGATCAGTCCTTTGTGCGCGAAGATACCAAACACGCCTGGTATGATGAAGGCGAAGGCGGGGTTCACCCGTTTGACCGGACCACCAACCCGACCCAGAAGAACACCATGGATCACGCTGGCAAATATTCCTGGTCGACCGCCGTAGCGCATGCCGAAAGTGGCCGCCTGGAAGCCGGTGCCCTGTCGCGCCGCCTGATTGCCGGCAATGATGAAGGCAAGGATTTCCAGCACAAGGATGGCCTGATCCTGGACATGTATCGCAAGATGGGGGGGGCCTCGACCATGCTGCGCCACTTTGCCCGGATGCATGAGCTGTGCATTCTGTATCGCGAAGCCGAGCGTAACCTGCGCGAGTTCAAGCTGAACGATGAATGGTATATCAAGCCGACCGAAAAAGACGGTCAGGGCTGGGGTGCCACCGAAGCCATCCGGGGGGCGCTGTGCCACTGGATCGACGTGGAGGATGGTAAGATCAAGAACTACCAGATCATTGCGCCGACCACTTGGAATGTCGGACCGCGGACGGCCGATGGCGAACGCGGGCCCATTGAGGAGGCTCTGATTGGCACGCCGATCAAGAACAATGCCGATCCGGTCGAAGTGGGCCATGTCTGCCGGTCCTATGATAGCTGTCTGGTCTGCACGGTGCATGCCCATGATGCAAAAACCGGCGAAGAACTGGCGCGGTTCCGCACAGCTTAGTATACTATTGAAAATCTGGCGGCGGGGAAGCATTCCCGCCGTCATTTCCATTCTGAATGATTGGAGGTCGGCATGTCTGAAAGTCAGGACAATTCCATCAGCGACGCGCGACGACAGGCTTATCTGGATAAATACGGCCTGACACCGGCCGAGGCCTCACATGATATTCTTATCCAGATGATCGAAGATCATTTTGCCGAGGGTCTGAAAACCGAGGTTGAGCCGTTTCCGGAAACGGACCGCGAGTTCGGCCAATTGCTGGATGAGCTGAGGCCGATGTCCGCCGACCAGCTGCGCGAAAAGCTGATCGTGTCGGGTTGGCTGCTGGAGCCCTATGGCGAAGACCAGATGCGCTGTCAGGAATGCATGTATTATCTTGTCCACAAGCGCTGGTGTGACCTGCCCGAGCTTGACCTGCCGGCCAAGCCCGACTGGTGGTGCCGGTTGTGGCGTATCTAGAAGCACTTGCTCGGGGGGGGAATATGGCTGATGATGCCAAGACCCGCAAACAGATCGCTGATCTGTTGGCGTCTGATCTGAAAACCGAAATCTGGCCGCGTGCGGAAACTGGCGACGATGTAAATGCCATCGTCAACCGGCTGCAAAATGAGGCCGGGGATGATCTGGTCAAGAAACTGGTGATTGCCGGATTTACCGACCATACCATTGAAGTTGATGATCTCGAACAACCTTGCGAAACCTGTATGTATTTCAAAATACACGCAAAATTCTGCGAATTGCCGGAACTTATGCTGCCGGTTGAACCAAAATGGTCCTGTCGGTTATGGCGCATATGAAACCCCCGGATATCGTAGTGATCGGCTGTGGCAACCCCAACCGAAGCGATGACGGCGTCGGCCCCCATGTGGTCAGGCTGCTGCGCGAAAAGGGCGTGCCGGACAATGTGCGGGTGTTCGATGGCGGCACCGATGGCATGGGCATCATGTATAGCGCCCGGGGTGCGACCCATCTGATCATTGTCGATGCCCGGATCCCCGAAGGGACCCCCGGCGCGATCTATGAGGTCCCCGGTGAGGTGCTGGAAACGCCGCCCAGGCAAAGCCTCAACCTGCATGATTTCCGCTGGGACAATGCGCTTTATGCCGGCAAGCGCATCTATGGCGAGGAGTTCCCCAAATCCGTTTGCGTATTGCTGATCGAGGCGGCGTCGCTGGAGCTTGGCCTTGGTCTGAGCAATGCGGTCACGGTGGCCGCGGATCTGGCGGAAAGCCGGATCAGAAACACCATCAATAACTGGTTGGCCGCGTGAACGGCGAAATCGCGGTAAAGGACGGGGCAATCTATATCCCCGCCAAAGTCGCGGATACCTATTTTCGCGGCATAGAATCGGTGATCGTCCTGATTCAGGAGGGCGAGCTTTTGATCATGCCGGTGCATCAGGTTACGTCGGGCGGCTGTTTGCTCAAGCTCAGAAATGCGGCTGGCGACCGCGTGGCGCAGGCGCGGGACGTGTTTCAGGACCGGGAAATGCTTGATTTTTCGGTGGAAAAACTGCCGGTCCGGTGGGAATCGGAAAAAGGCGCGCTATGTGCGACGCTGTCGTTGTCTGCAAACTAAGTAGTCAATATAATAATTAAGTTGACAGAAATTCAGGCCAGTGGCTAAGGTCTCTCTTAGAAAATCAACGCCAGTTTGATTCGAGGGGGGAATTTTTTGGCCGTATCCAGCCGTGCATTTCAGCAAGTTCAGGCCGCTTTGAAGGCGGTTGAAAACGAGGCCGCAACCCCGTCTGAAAAGGCCGAGATGCTGATGGAAATCGCCATGGGTCTGCAGCAAAAGCCCGAGGCACCCGAAGATATCGAGGCGGCGGTCGATCTGTATCGCCGGGCGATGGAGCTGGCACCGGTTGGCGAAACGCTGGGTGTGGCGCGCATTCGCGCCCGTCTGGCCACTGCCCTCATGGCGATGCCATCCGAGGATGCCGCCGAATTGAAACAGGCCAAGGTCGAGATTGAAACCGCGCTGGCGACCCTGACCGCCGAAGGATCGGACGCCGAGATTGCTGAGGGCGAGATGAACCTTGGTCTGATCTGTCAAACGCTGGCGGGGATGCGCAAACTGCCGATTCAGCCGGCCATCAGCGCCTATCAGCGGTCGCTCAGGACCTTTGACAAAAAGCAATACCCCAAGGAATTTGCCATATTGCAAAGCAATCTGGCCACCGCATTCCTGTCGATCCCATTCACCGACGAATCCGGAAAAATGCGCGAAGCCCTGGCTGTGCAGGCCTTTGAGGAGGCTCTGACGGTGGTCAATCTGGTGGATCACCCGGCCGAATACGCCATGTTGCAGAACAACCTTGGCAATGCCCTGCAATATGTCTCGTCTTCGCACCGGGTCGCCAATGGCTATCGGGCGATGGAGGCCTATGATGAGGCGCTCAAGGTGCGCACCCTGCGCGACATGCCGGAAGAATATGCAAACACCATCGCCAACAAGGCCAATTGCCTGTCGAACCTTCCCGACGATCCGGAAAACCCGCAGGCCGGCAACCGCAACAATCTGCAAGACGCCATCGCCCTGCTGACCGAGGCACATCAGGTGTTTACCGATCGGAAGGCGGGCGGCAAGGCCGAGGCGGTCAGTGAAGCAATAGAAGAACTGCGCGCAGCGCTTGGCCCGTCAAGCGTTCTGGAGCGTAGCGGAATGCAATGAGACCTGAACAATGAGACCTGAACAATGAGGATGATCTGATGATATTTACTGTGGCACTGCTTGTCGGAATACTGGGCGCTTTGGGTGCTGGGGCGCTGTCGGGCATACGCATCGGCAAAGAGGCGCTTGGCGCGGAACTGGCGGCCTATATGGGCGCGCTTTACGGCTTTTTGGCCGGCGGCATCGCGGTGGTCGTGACCATCCTCATTCAAATCATTACGTAGGAGAATTCCATGTTGGGCATGGCCATGAATTCCACCAAGCTGTTCCTTGAGGGAAAGCTGTTCAAAGACAATTCCAAGGTTATTCGTCAGATGCTGATCGGTGCGGGCGCGGGGGTTGTTGCGGGCGTCATTACCGGGCTGTTCGCGCCGGTCTGGGCGGCGGCGCTGGCTGCCGGGGTGGTTGCCGGTTTTGTGCAGCCGATCCTGTTCAAAGACCTGAAATACGCGTGATCCGTGGCTGATGGAGGATCTTCGGGCGTTGACGCGCCAGACCTGGACCGCCTGTTGGGCGATCTGAAAGCGCTGGAGGCGTTGCCCGAAAACTGGGACGCGGCGGCGCAGGCCGGGTCACGCGCCCTGGTGGAAGCGGTCGATGCGCTGAATGCCGAGGCGTTTCGCCGCCTGATCCGCAGCCTCAAGATCCTGCCGGAGTTTGCGGCCGCCTTGCGCGACGCGGCGCAAGATGAGGTGGTTTATGCGGTGTTGCGCCGCCACGGCATTTTGAAGGCATCGCTGTTCGAGCGGGTCGAGGCGGCGCTGGAGACCGTGCGCCCGATGCTGGCCAGCCATGGCGGCAATGCCGAGGTTGTCTCGGTCGAGGGCGACAGCGCCGAGATCCGGTTTCTCGGGGCCTGTGACGGCTGCCCGGCCTCGCAGCTGACATTCTATGCCGGGGTGAAGAAGGCCATTCAGGATCACGTGCCGGAAGTGACCAAGATCAAACAGGCCAAGGGTCTGGGCGGTGGCGGGGCCGATACGGTGAAATTCACCTCGCCCTTTGCCAATTACAAGGATGATGAATGGCGCCGCGCCGCGACCCTGGCCGATTTGCAGGATGGCGAGACCCGGTTTGTCGAGATCGACGGGCATTCGGTGATCCTGTCGCGCTTCGGGGATCGGATCAGCGCCTTCAAGAATGCCTGCGCCCATATGGGGCTGGAGCTGTCGCAAGGTGAGATCACCGATACGATCATCACCTGCCCGCATCACGGGTTTCGTTATGCGCTGGAAAGCGGCGAATGCCTGACCGCGCCCGAAGTGCAACTGCAACCCCATGGCGTGCGCGTCAAGGGCCACAATATTGAAGTCAGGATCGTCACGTGAAGGTCACCCTGTCACATTCCTTCAGCCCGCAAAAAGCCCCCGGCAGCGAAACACTGGGGGCACCATTGCTGGACCCTGCGGGCGCGCGCGTCATCCTTGGCAGCGATGGCGGGGCGCTGGTCGATTCCATTACCCCGGCCCCGCACCGCATGTTCGGGCCGCGCGGCGTGTGTCTGCATCCTGACGGCTCGCTTTGGGTATCCGATACCGGCCATCACCGGGTTCTGGGCTGGGAAACCGTCCCCACCGAGGATGACACGCCCGCCGATATTCTGGTGGGGCAGCCGGAATTTGGCCGCGAAGGGCGCAATGCCAAAGGGCCGGTTGCCGGGAATACGATGAATGTGCCCACCGGCATCTGCGCCTTTCGCGGCGGGCTGGCGGTGGCCGATCCCTGGAACCACCGGGTGCTGATCTGGCGGCAAACACCGACCGGGCCGGACCACCACGCCGATATTATTCTGGGGCAGGCAGATGCGGGTGGGTCGCTGGCCAATCTGGGCCGCGATGCGCCGCGCGCCGACACCATGCATTGGCCCTATGGCATATCCGCAATCGGCGATCGGTTGGTCGTCTGTGACACCGGCAATCGCCGGGTTCTGTTCTTTGATGATCCCCAGGTTACCGGTCAGGCAGCCGATCTGGTGCTGGGCCAGCGCGATTTTGACTGCCGCGATGAAAATGCCGGAAAAGCCCCGTCTGATTTTTCGATGGGTTGGCCACATATGGCCATTGGCTGGCGGGGCGGGTTGGCGGTAGCCGATGCTGGAAATAACCGTGTCATGGTCTGGAACACCATCCCAGATGCAAACGGTGCGCCGGTTGATGCCATGTTGGGGCAGTTTGGCATGACCGATTGTGATTTCAATCTTGCGGGGTATTACCCGACCTCGCAGGCCGTCAATATGCCTTACTCGCTGGCGGTTCTGGGGTCGCGCCTTGTGGTCGGGGATACCGCGAATTCGCGCATCCTGGGTTTTGATGACAATATGATGGCGGCGCATGCGGATCGTCTGAATGGGCAACCGGATTTTGCCGCCAAGGGCGATAACCGCTGGGGCGTGGCCGCGCGGGATACTCTGTGCTGGCCTTATGGGCTGTCGTCGCTGGGATCGACCGTTGCCGTTGCCGATAGCGGCAATAACCGCATTCTGATCTGGGACGCCGCGCCATGATGGGGGCCCGCCTGACAGTTCGCGGCCAGGTTCAGGGGGTGGGCTTTCGCCCGACGGTCTGGCGGCTGGCCAATGAAATGGGGCTGACGGGGGATGTGAAAAATACCGGCGAGGGCGTTGTCATCCAGCTGTGGGGGGAGGGCGTCGGCGTGTTTTCCGAACGGCTTTACGAAGCCCTGCCGCCGCTGGCCCGGATCGAGGATCTCGATATCGAGCCGATCAATGCGCCGGCACCGGATGGTTTCGGCATCGCCGCCTCGCAGAACAGCGAAATGCGCGGCGGGGTGACGCCGGATGCGGCGACCTGCGCCGAGTGTCTGGCCGAGATCAGAAACCCCTATGAGCGGCGCTATCGCTACCCGTTTGCCAATTGCACCAATTGCGGGCCGCGGTTTTCCATCGTCACGGCGGCCCCCTATGACCGCGCCAAGACCACCATGGCCCCGTTTGATCTGTGCGCGCCCTGCGCGGCGGAATACGGCGCGCCCGAGGATCGCCGTTTTAACGCCCAGCCGGTGGCCTGCGGGCGCTGCGGGCCCAATATCTGGATCGAAAAGCTGGGCCCTGGCGCGGTCAATCTGGAGGCGTTTTCCATGCTGGACGATGTCGATGCCACCGGCGGCATGATCATGAACGGCCATATCGTGGCGATCCGCGGCCTTGGCGGGGTGCATCTGGCCTGTGACGCCACCAATGCGGGCGCGGTTGCCGAGCTGCGCCGCCGCAAATCGCGCGCCGGCAAGGCCTTTGCGCTGATGGCGCGCGATCTGGATGTGGTGCGCAAATATTGCGAGCTTTCCGACAAGGAGGCCGAGCTGCTTTGCAGCCCGCAAGCGCCCATCGTCCTGTTGAAGCGCAAACCCAGCAGCCTGCCCGATGAAATTGCCCCGGGGCTGGACCGCCTTGGGGTGATGCTGCCTTACACGCCTTTCTATCACATGATTTTGCGCCGTATTGCGCGCCCGGTGATTATGACCAGCGGCAATCCGTCGGGACAGCCGCAATGTATCGGCAATCAGGAAACCCGTGACCGGCTGGCGGATATCGCCGATTTTGCCTGCCTGCATGACCGCGACATCGCCAACCGGATTGATGACAGCGTGGTGCGTGTGGATCTGGGGCGCGAACGTGTTTTACGCCGCGCGCGCGGCTATGCGCCGCAAGGCCTGACGCTGCCGGATGGGTTTTCCAAAGACATTCAATTGCTTGCCATGGGGTCCGAACAAAAGAACACCTTTTGTCTGGTGAAGGACGGCCAGGCTGTTGTGTCGCAGCATATGGGCGATCTTGAGGATGCGGCAACGCATAGGGATGTGGCCCATAATCTGGATCTCTATGCGCGGCTGTATGACCATGCGCCGACCGTGTTTGCGGTCGATCAGCATCCGCAATATCTGTCGACCCGACGCGGCTTTGAAATGGCCGGCGCGCGCCCGGTGATCGAGGTGCAGCATCACCACGCCCATATCGCGTCCTGCCTGGCCGAAAACGCCCGCCCCTTAGGTGCCGCCCCGGTTCTGGGGATCGCCCTTGACGGCACCGGATATGGCGATGACGGCACCATCTGGGGCGGCGAATTTCTGATCTGTGACTACAGCGGCTATCGGCGGGCGGGCAGTTTCAAACCCGTGGCCCTGCCCGGCGGCGCGGCGGCGGTCAAACAGCCCTGGCGCAATGCCTATGCCCATCTGATGGCGGAAATGGGCTGGGGCGAGTTTGCGATGAATTTCGCCGAGCTGGACCTGTTCACCCGGCTGAACGACCTTCCGCGCGCCACCCTGGACGCGATGATCGAGACCGGCACCAACACGCCGCTTGCGTCATCCTGCGGGCGCTTGTTTGACGCGGCCGCGGTGATTGCCGGGATGGCCTGGGCGGAGCAGGGCTATGAGGGCGAGGCGGCGCAGCTGTTCGAGGCGGCGATCGACGCCGACGCGATGAATGAGCCTGAAGATCTGGCCTATCCGTTTTCGATCCCGCTGACTGGCGGGCAGGGCATGCCCTATGTTGAACCGCTGGCGGTGTGGCGTGCCATGCTGGGCGATCTGGTGCTGAAAACCCCGGTCGGCGTGATGGCGGCGCGGTTTCACCGCGGGCTGGCCAATTGCATCATTGATATTGCCAGGCGCATCACCAGGGACACCGAAATTGATACTGTCGCCCTTTCGGGGGGCTGTTTTCAGAACGCGACATTGTTTGCACTGGTCCATCAGGGACTGGAGAGCGCCGGTCTGACGGTGCTGAGCCATTCAAAATTTCCAGCCAATGACGGCGGCATTGCCCTTGGGCAAGCGGTCATCGCCCTGGCTGTCACTCAATCGGAGGAAACCCCATGTGTTTAGGAATTCCCGGCAAGATCGTCGAGATCACGGATGAAACCCGCAAGCTGGCGATGGTGGAAATATCGGGCGTGCGGCGCCAGGTCAACGTGGCCTGCATCCTGCGCGAGGATGAGCCGCTCAGCAGCCTGATCGGGGAATGGTCGCTGATCCATGTCGGCTTTGCGATGAGCCGGATCAATGAGGAAGAGGCCGCCGAAACGCTGAAAGTGCTGATCATGCTGGGCGAGGCGCAGGAAGAAATCAGAGCCATGAAACAATCCGCCGTGCAGCTTTAGGAAACGCCCATGTCTGACAATAAAGACATTCTGAACAGCCTGTATCCCTTCACCAGTGAGGGTGGCACACGGCGCGACATGACGGCGGCCATATCCGAGGCTTGCCGGGCCAAGGCCGAGGATCATCTGACCACGGTCAGCGCATTCTTTGCCGATCAGAACAACAAGGTGGCAAGGGCGGCGGAAATCATCGCTGCCAGCTACCGCGCCGGGGGGCGGTTGCTGGCGATGGGCAATGGTGGCTCCAGCTGCGATGCCTCGCATCTGGCGGTGGAGTTTCTGCACCCGGTAACCGCCGGTCGCCCCGCCCTGCCAGCAGTCAACCTGACCGCCGATACCGCGATGCTGACGGCGGTGGGCAATGATGTGGGGTTCGAGCATGTGTTCCTGCGCCAGGTGATCGCCAATGGGCGCAAGGGCGATTGCCTGGTCGGGTTTTCCACCAGCGGCACCTCGGGCAACCTGCTGGCGGCGTTTGAGAAGGCGAAATCGATGGGGCTTTACACCATCGGATTTGCCGGAAAAGACGGCGGTGCCATGGCGAAATCGCCCGATCTCGACGTGTGCCTGACCATCGGCTCGGACTCGATCCATCGCATTCAGGAAACCCATCTGCTGATTTACCACATCTTGTGGGATCTTGTTCACACATTGCTGGCCGATGGCCGCTGGGTGCCGGAAGTAGATGAAACAATTGCCAGAAACGGAGACCGCCAATGAAATATGCAGATGAATTTCGCGACCCGGTATTGGCCAAGGCCTTGTTCGCACGCATTGAAGAGCTGGCGGCAAAAACCGGGGCGACCAAGAAGAAACCATTGAATTTCATGGAAGTCTGCGGTGGCCACACCCATTCGATTTTCCGCTATGGGCTGGAAAATCTGCTGCCCGACTGTATCGACCTGATCCACGGGCCCGGTTGCCCGGTCTGCGTATTGCCGATGGGCATTGTCGATGATTGCGTCCAGATCGCCGAAACCCCGAATGTGATTTTCACCACCTATGGCGATGCGATGCGGGTGCCGGGGTCAAGGAAAAGCTTGCTGGCGGCAAAATCCGAAGGGGCCGATGTGCGCATGGTCTATTCGCCGCTGGACGCGCTGGAACTGGCCCGGCGCAACCCCGACAAGGACGTGGTGTTTTTCGGCCTTGGTTTTGAAACCACCATGCCGTCATCGGCCTTCACCATTCTGGAGGCCGAGGCCGAGGGCATCGAAAATTTCTCGCTGTTTTGCAATCACATCACCATCATCCCCACCATCAAGGCGATCCTCGACAGCCCCGACATGCGGATCGACGGGTTTATCGGCCCCGGTCATGTGTCGATGGTGATCGGTCAGGCACCTTATGAATTCATCGCCGAGCGCTATAATCGCCCGCTGGTGGTGGCCGGGTTCGAGCCGCTGGATATTCTGCAAACCATCGTCATGTTGCTGGAACAGATCCTGGAGGGCCGTGCCGAGATCGAGAACCAGTATTCCCGCGTGGTGCCCGATGGCGGCAATGACAACGCCCTTGGCGCGCTGGCGAAAGTGTTCGAGCTGCGTGAATTTTTTGAATGGCGCGGGCTGGGTTCGCTGGATCATTCGGGCGTGCGGATGCGGCCGGAATATGCGAGTTTCGACGCTGAGATCAAATATAAAACCCGGAACCTGAAGATCGCCGATCCGAAATCCTGTCAATGCGGCGAGGTGCTGAAAGGTGTGATCAAGCCCTGGGAATGCAAGCTGTTTGGCGATGTGTGCAACCCTGAAAACCCGGTGGGGGCGCTGATGGTCTCCTCGGAAGGGTCCTGTTCGGCCTATTATCAATATGCCGGAGTGCGGTCCAAGGCCTTGCGCGCCGAAGCCAAGATTGCCGCATCATGAAGGATCACACCGATATTAAGGCTGCGCGTCGCCGGGGCGGTAAGCTACAGGTGAAAAAGGTCACTATGGCCCATGGTGGCGGCGGCAAGGCGATGCGCGATCTGATTGATGATGTGTTCATTTCCGCCTTTGACAACCCCGAGATCGGCGACATGGAAGATCAGGCGCGCCTGACGTCGGAGCTGCTGCTGGAACCGGGCGCGCAACTGGCCTTTACCACCGACAGTTTCGTGGTGTCGCCGATCGAATTTCCCGGTGGCGACATCGGCAAGATATCGGTCTGCGGCACGGTGAACGACCTGGCTGTCGGCGGGGCAAAACCGCTATGGCTGTCGGCCGCCGTGATCATCGAGGAAGGCACCGAAGTGGAGCTGCTGCGCAAAATGGCATTGTCCATGCGCGCGGCGGCGGACGAGGCCGGGGTGCATATCGTCACCGGCGACACCAAGGTGGTGGAGCGCGGATCGGCGGACAAGATATTCATCACCACTTCGGGTGTCGGGGTGATCCCGCCGGGTCGCAATCTGAATGCCGGTCGGGTTCAGGTGGGCGATGTGGCGATTGTCAACGGCGTGCTGGGGGACCATGGCGCGGCCATCCTGACGGCGCGTGGCGACATGGCGCTGAGCACGGAAATCCTATCTGATTGCGCCTCGCTGAACACCTTGATGGAGGCGGTGATTGCCGCCGCCCCCGATCTGCGCTGCGCGCGCGATGCAACCCGTGGCGGTCTGGCCTCGGCCCTGAACGAGATCGCCGAGGCGGCGGGCGTCGGCATCGAGGTTGATGAGACCGATCTGCCGCTGCGCACCGAGGTCAAGGGCGTGTGCGAGATCCTTGGGCTGGACCCGCTTTATCTGGCCAATGAGGGCACGCTGGTGCTGTTCGTGCCGCCAGATCAGGCCGCGGCGGCGCTGGCCGCCATGCGCGGGCTTGAGGTCGGGAAAAACGCCGTGGCCATCGGCAGGGCGACATCGGAAAACCCCGGCACGGTGGTGATGAAAACCGTCTTTGGCGGTGGCCGGATCATCGACATGCTGGTCGGCGAGCAATTGCCGCGCATCTGTTAGGGGGAAAGATGGAATTTCTCAACACGCTCGACATCAATTCAACCACGGGGTTTTTGCTGCTGGGATTGGTCATCGGCATGATCCATGCCTTTGAAACCGATCATCTGGCCGCGATCAGCACATTGATCACCAAGAACAAGAAACAACTGATCCTGCGCGGGGCCGCCTGGGGCCTGGGCCATACCACCACGCTGCTGCTGCTGTCAGGTGCGGTGGTGGTGTTCAGTTTCGTGCTGACCGAGGCCGGGGCCGCCGCGCTGGAATTTGCCGTCGGCATCATGCTGGTGATCCTGGGGGCTGATGTTCTGCGCCGTATGCGAAAGAGCCGCCTGCATGTGCATCTGCACCGCCATGGCGATACCGCCCCGCATTTTCACCTGCACAGCCATGCCGGGGCGGCGGGCGGCCACCGCCACAGCGCCGATGATCACGCCCACCCGTCGGGGTTTCCGTTCAAGGCGCTGGCCATCGGTCTGGTGCATGGCGCAGCGGGGTCCGCGGCGATCATCGTGCTGGCGGCGGCAAGTGCGGGCAGCCCTTTGGTGGCGCTGGGCTATGTGGCGCTGGTGGGGGTCGGCTCGATCTTCGGCATGGCCGGGATATCGGCGGTGATCAGCCTGCCAATCTCGATGGCACCGAAAAACATCACATGGCTGCATAACGGGGCCAAGCTGGTGATTGCGGCCATTGCCATCACATTTGGCATCACCATCATGGCCGAAACCGGCGCGCTGGCCTGGGAAGTGTTCTGATGCACGAGCTGGGGCTGGCCCGCAACATTGCCGCCATCACCAAGGAACACGCCAGGGGGCGCGCCGTGAAAGAAGTGCGAGTCGCCATCGGCCCGCTGGCCTGTATTGAAAAACAGGCGTTGGAGTTTTGCTGGGGGCTGGTCACCGAAAACTCGGAGATCGACGGGGTCAGCCTTGGGTTTCTGGATGCAGAGGGCGACACCTTTGTGGTGCGCGAACTGGAATTTATGGAGGATGCGTAATGTGCGGAACATGCGGCTGTGCCGATCCGGCGAATGAAGTATCAATGACCGACACCGGCACAGGTCACAAAGTGGTTCTGAACGGTGGCCACACCCATGACCATGGCCATGACCATGATCACGATGATCATCATCACGGCCATGATGAGCCCCATGTGCATGGTCCCGGCGGTGAGATCATCCCGCTTGAGGTCGCGGTTCTGAGCAAGAACGATAAATTCGCCGCCCGGAACCGGGGCTGGTTTGAGGGCCGTGGGGTGGTGGCGCTCAACCTGGTGTCCTCGCCGGGGTCGGGCAAGACAACCCTGTTGGAAGCGACAATTCGAATGCTGGCGGGCCGGATCAGCATTTCTGTGATCGAAGGCGATCAGATGACCTCCAACGATGCCGAGCGGATCAAGGCGGCCGGTGCGCGTGCCATTCAGATCAATACCGGCGCAGGTTGTCATCTTGAGGCCGATATGGTGGCCGAGGCGGCAAAGGCGCTGGACCCGGAGAAAGGCTCGATCGTGATGATCGAGAATGTCGGAAACCTGGTCTGCCCGGCGATGTTCGACCTTGGCGAGCGGATGAAAATCGCGGTGATCTCGACCACTGAAGGCGAAGACAAGCCGATAAAATATCCGCATATGTTCCGCGCGGTTGAACTGGTGATCATCAACAAGATGGATCTGGCACCGCATGTGGATTTTGATGAGCAGACCTGCCGGGCAAATATTGCGCAGGTCAATCCGGATGCCGAAATATTATGCCTGTCCGCCAAGACCGGCGATGGCATGGATGCGTGGTGCCGGAAGTTGCAGGATATTGCGGCGGCGTCTTAAAGCACTTCTCGGAATAGCTGAGACAGGGTGCATCGCTTGACGCGTTGAAATCCTTGATTTCAGGCAGCGTTAAGCGTGGCAGGTTTTCTGAGAAGTGCTCTAGGTGGGCGCGCGGGCGATCAGCATGAGGTTGTTGGCGGGCATTTTCTCCACGCTGACGGCCAGCGGGCGCAGGTGGTTTTGCACCCAGTCCAGATCCTTGTAGCCGGTGGCGGGATCCTGGGCGCGCAGGCTGGCGTCAAAGCGGGCGTCGCCATCGCTGGTGGCATGGCCCGCGCGCAGGAACGGACCATAGAGAAACGCGGTGCCGCCGGGGGCCAGCGCCAGGGTGATCTCGTTCAGGACGGTTGCGGCATCGGCGTCCGAGATCAGGTGCAGCAGGTTGACCAGCAAGATCATCTCGACCGGTCCGTGAATGGCTGACCAGCCGGGGCTGGCGGCATCGAGCGGGATCGGCGCGGCCAGGGTTTTCGGCCCGAAAAGCGCGGCCCAGGCGGCGATCGAGGCAAGCCGGGCCGGGTCGATATCGGTAGGCTGCCAGGCCATCCCCGGCAAGGCATGCGAAAACGCCAGCGCATGTTCTCCGGTGCCCGCGGCAAGTTCCAGCGCGCGGCCCGTGCCGGGCGCATGGGCCATCAATAGGCTGCGGATCGGGTCAAGGTTGCGCCGGGTGGCGGGCGCGCAAAGACGCGCATCGGGCGCGGGGTCGGGCAAGACCGGCAGCACAAAAGGCTGGGTCATGCGAAGCGGGCAGGGCTGAGGGCCGCGACGAAGCCGGGGTCAAGCGCGGGGCTGCGTCCGGCAACCAGATCGGCGATCAACTGGCTGGCGGCGGGCGCGGTCTGAAACCCATAGCCGCCCTGACCCGCGACCCAGATGAAATCAGGGGTGCCGGGGGCTGGCCCAAGCACCAATGTGCGATCCGGCGCGAATGTGCGCAAACCGGCCCAGGAGGTTTCCAGCCGGGTCACTTCCTCGGTCACAAAGGGCTGATAGCGCGCGATGCCTTCGGCCAGCACCATGTCATCGGCCCAGGCATCATGGGGGGTATCGACCGGGTCTTCTTCTGCCGGCGAGATCAACCATTTGCCGGCATCGGGCTTGGCATACCATGTCTCGCCGGCACCGATCAGCATTGGCCAGGCGCTGACATCCTGCCCGCCGGGGGCGGGGATGCGCGCCATCGACCGGCGCAGCGGCGTCAGGCCGATGGCGGCGATGCCCGCCATTTCGGCGATCTGGTCGGCCCAGGCCCCGGCGGCATTGACGAGGCTGCGGGCGCTGTGGGTTTGCGTGGCGGTGGTGACGGTCCAATGGCCGCTTTGGCCTGTGATGGCGGTAACGCGGGCATTGGTGGTGAGTGTCGCGCCGTTGCGGCGTGCCTCGCGGGCGAAATTCTGCACCATGAGGTCGGTGTCGATATCCCAGGCACCGGCGTGATAGGCGGCGGCGGTGACATGGGAGGGGTCGATGATCGGCACCATGGCGCGGGCCTCTGCGACGCTGATTGGTGCCAGCGCCATCGCGGTGATATCGGCGTCGAGCAGCGCCTCTTCGCCCCGTCCGGCAAGGAACATCAGGCCGCGCGGGCCGAGCACGCCCGGGGCGCTGTGCAGGTGATCTGCCGAGGCGCGGCTCAGCGCCACTGTGGGGGCATTGCCGTAATTGGGTTCAAACAGCGCCGCCGACCGGCCCGAGGCATGATAGGCCAGCGCCGGTTCGCTCTCCAGCAGGCAGACGGTGCCGAGATGCGACAGCCGGGCCGCGGTCGAGACACCGGCAATGCCGGCGCCGATGATGAGGAAATCATGCGTCATGGAGGGTTTGGTGGCATGGATATGGCCGCGGGGCAAGGTGGGGGAAGCGGATGGCGAATTGCGGCAACGGTATATGCTGGCCGTGATGTCGGATGCCTCCCCTTACGGCGGTGCCCGCACCGCCTACCGGGCAATGGGCGGAGGTATTTCGCACCAAGATGAAACGGATGGTTTGGCGCAATGAGAAAAAGGCCCGCCGGGATGGGCGGGCCTTTCAGGGTTGCATTCAGCGAGGATCAGTTCGGCACGTCGCCGATGATGCCTTCGACATAGAAATCCATGCCTGCCAGCGTGCCGTCATCGGCCGTTTCGCCTTCGGCCAGCCAGACCGAACCGTCCTGCCGGTTGATCGGCCCGGTGAAGGGCTGATAGCTGCCATCGGCGATGCTGTCGGCCAGGGCCTGCGCACGGGCGCGGACATCTTCCGGAATCACGTCGGACATCTCGCCTATGGCGACCATGCCGGCACCGATGCCGTCCCAGGTATCGGTGCTTTCCCAGGTGCCATCCATCACCGCCTGGACGCGGGCGATGTAGTAGGGGGCCCAGTCGTCGATGATGGACGTGACGCGCGGGCGGGGGGCAAATTGCCCCATATCGGATGCCTGGCCAAAGCCGATGATTCCGGCCTCGGCCATCACGGTCATCGGCGCGGTGGAATCGGTGTGCTGCATGATGATATCGGCACCCTGGTCAATCAGCGCCTGAGCCGCCTCGGCCTCAACTGCCGGGTCGAACCAGGTAAAGGCCCAGACTATGCGAAATTCGACATCGGGGTTCACGGCGCGGGCGTGCAGGAAGGCCGAGTTGATGCCGCGGATGACCTCGGGGATCGGGTAGGAGGCGATATAGCCGATGATGTTGGATTCCGTCATTTCCCCGGCAATCTGTCCGATCACGGCACGGCCTTCATAAAACCGGGCCGAATAGGTCGAGACGTTGGGCGTGTTGCGCAGATAGCCGGTGGCGTGTTCGAACATCACGTTCGGGAACCGGGCCGCCACGTTGTTGGTGGGCTCCATATAGCCGAAAGAGGTGGTGAAGATGAGATCGGCACCTGACAGCGCCATCTGTGTCATCACCCGTTCGGCATCGGCCCCTTCGGGCACGTTTTCGACATAGGTGGTTTCCACCGCGTCGCCGAAATATTCCTCGACCGCGAGGCGGCCCTGGTTGTGTTCATAGGTCCAGCCCAGATCGCCGATCGAGCCGACATAGATGAAGCCCACCTGTAGCGGATCTTCGTCCGCCCAGGCCCCGCCTGCAAGGCCAAGCGCAAGCACCGCGCCGGTCAGCAATGTTGTTGTCTTTCTCATGTGACATCCTCCGTGTTGTTGTTGTCGTCGTCATGTTTGGTCGTGTCGGGAAATTCCAGGCCGGCCTCCTCCAGTTCGGATTCGAGCAGTGCCGTTGTGATGATCGCCGCCGGGCCGGCCACGATGCCGAGGCCCACAAAGAGCACCAGTGTCGTGAATATGCGCCCCCCGACCGTCAGCGGAACCATGTCGCCGTAGCCCACGGTGGTCAAGGACGCCACCGCCCACCACAGCGATTTGGGGATCGAGGAGAAGACCTGCGGCTGCACCGGGTTTTCGAAGATATAGATGCCCACGGCAGCGATATAGAGCACCATTGCGGCCATCACACCCAGAACCGTCAACTCGCCGCGCACCGCCCGCATGGCGCGCGTCATCCGATCCAGCGCGCGCGAACTGCGCACCAGCTTCAGCAGCCGCACCAGCCGGATAAGACGCAGCACGCGGATCGTGGCCCATTGCGGTTGCAGCAACACCAATGCGGGCAGGACGGCCAGAAGATCGACCAGCCCCCAGAAGCTGAAGACATAGCGCCAGGGGTGCGGCGCGCAGATGATCCGGGTCACGTATTCGACCAGAAACGCCAGCAGGATCGCCCCTTCGAGCAGTTGCATCGCGCGGTGCAGGCCGGGGGACATGCCGGGCATGGTTTCGATGGCAATGGCCACCGCCGACAACAAGATCAGCCCGTTGAGCGCCAGCGCCACATGGCGGCCATGGCGCGGGTCGGTGCCGTCGAGCATGTGCAGGACATCGCTGCGGGTCATGACCTCTCCTAGCCTGTGGCATGAAACACCTTGCCCATTGCGGCAGGCGCATTCAGCGCGGCCCGGTTTCTATCTGATGACATGATCACCAGAACCAGAATGGTAATGAGATACGGGCTCATGGCGAGAATCTCCACCGGGATATCGATACCTGCTGCCTGAAGCCGCAGTTGCAGCGCGGTGATGCCGCCAAAGAGATAGGCCCCGAGCAGCGCACGCCACGGTTTCCAACTGGCAAAGACCACGATGGCCAGCGCGATCCAGCCGGCACCTGCGGTCATGCCCTCGGTCCATTGCGGCACGCGCACCAGGCTGAGATAGGCCCCGCCGAGCCCGGCGCAGGCCCCGCCGAACATGATCGCCAGCACGCGAATGCGGATCACCTTGTAGCCAAGCGCGTGGGCGGCATCGTGGTTTTCGCCCACGGCGCGGATGATCAGACCCATGCGGGTGTATTTCAGCATCGCCCAAACCCCCGCCACAAGCGCAATCGACAGATAGACGATGGCATCATGGGCAAAGAGGATCGGCCCGAGCACCGGCATGTCGCTAAGGCCGGGGATGTCGAGGCTGGGTGTCGGCGGCGGGCTGATGCCGGAATAGCTTTCGCCGAGCAGCGCCGACAGGCCGAGGCCAAACAGCGTCAGCGCCAGGCCGGTGGCGACCTGATTGGCCAGCAGATATTGCGTGATGAAGGCGAAGATGAGCGACAGCGCCGCGCCGCCAACCGCCGCCGCGATGAAGCCCAGAGTGGCCGAGCCGGTGTTGACGGCGATGGCAAAGCCGCAGATCGCGCCAATGATCATCATGCCTTCGACGCCGAGGTTCAGAACGCCCGCCTTTTCCACCACCAGCTCGCCGATGGCGGCCAGCAGGATGGGCGTTGAGGCCACGATAAGCGCGGCAATCAGGGTGACTGGATCAATGCCCATTATGCAATCCCCGCACGTTTGAATTTAATCCGGAAATTGGACAGCACGTCCAATGCCAGAAGGAAGAACAGCAGCATCCCCTGAAAGGCCTGAATGGCCGAGGCCGGGATGGTCAGCATCAGCTGTGCCAGTTCGCCGCCGATATAGGTCAGGGCCATCAGCAGACCGGCCAGCAGGATACCGACCGGATGCAATCGGCCCAGAAAGGCCACGATGATCGCGGTAAAGCCGTAGCCGACATTGAAGTCGATGCTGATCTGACCGGCCGGGCCGGTGACCTCGAAAACGCCGGCAAGACCTGCCAAAGCGCCCGAGATGCCGAGGCAGAGCACGATAAGCCGGGTCGGGTTCACGCCGGCAAACCGGGCCGCGCGGGGGGCCTGACCGGCCAGCTTGATCTGATAGCCCAACAAATGCTTGTTCAGCATCACATAGGCCGCGATGACCACGATGAAGGCGGTCACCACGCCCCAATGCATGCCGCTGCCTGCGATCAGTTCGGGGTTGTTCATCGACTCGATCTGGCTCAGGTTGCGCGACCCGGGAAAGCCGCGGCCTTCGGGGTTGCGCAAAAACCCAAGAGCCGCAGAGGCCAGGAATTTTTCGGCCACATAGACCAGCAGCAACGAGACCAGAATCTCATTGGTGTGGAACCGGGTTTTCAGGATCGCCGGGATCATCGCCCAGGCCCACCCGCCAAGCCCGCCCGCAATGACCATGCCGGGATAGATCAGCACGCTGTCAGTGGGGTAGAAAGCCAGGCCAAACGAGGCCCCGGCAACCGCGCCCATGATATACTGGCCTTCAGCGCCGATATTCCAGATACCGGCCCGAAACCCGAGGCTGAGGCCGATGGCGATCAGGATAAGCGGTGCCGCCTTCACCAGGAGTTGCGGCCGCGAATAAGAGGCAAACTGGGCATTGAAAAGCGGATCCCAGAAAATGATGCGAATGGCCTCGAACGGGTTCTTGCCAAGGGCGGCAAACATCAGCCCGCCGGCGATCATCGTCAGCACCACGGCCAGCACCGGGGTGGCGGCCACCC
Organism: Alterinioella sp.; assembly: GCF_058343375.1. Classification (NCBI taxonomy): domain Bacteria; kingdom Pseudomonadati; phylum Pseudomonadota; class Alphaproteobacteria; order Rhodobacterales; family Paracoccaceae; genus Alterinioella; species Alterinioella sp. Next base: position 25,042 of record NZ_JBTUJH010000052.1, on the reverse strand, counting down.
AGGTGCGCGACGGTTGTGGGCGTTTTTCAAGCACCAGCATGGAGAACCTCCTCATTCAGGTCATGCATGTCATGGGCACCACCAAGCATCAGGCCGATGGTTTCCATCGTCAGGCCGGATGTGACGCGCACATTGGACAGTCGCCCCTCGTTCAGGGCAGCAAAATTATCTGATATTTCAAGCAGTTCATCCAGGTCCTGACTGATCACGATTATGCCGGCACCTTGTTGGGCGAGGTCCAGAATGGATTGCCTTATGTCAGCCGCGGCCGAGGCATCGACACCCCAGGTGGGCTGGTTCACGACCAGGACGGACGGGTTTTGCATGACCTCGCGCCCGACCACGAATTTCTGCAAATTGCCACCCGACAGCGACCGGGCGGCGTTTTCCGGCCCCGGCGTGCGCACATCGAAGGTCTTGATGACATCTTGTGCAAAGGCGCGTGTCGCGGCCCAGTCGATGAAGCCGTTCCTGTCCAGCTTCTTGCGCCCGCGCGCCGTCAGCAATGCGTTTTCCGTCAGGCTCATATCGGGGGCGGCGGCGTGGCCCAGGCGTTCTTCGGGGGCACATAGAATGCCAAGCGCGCGGCGCTCATTGGGGCCCAGATGGCCGACATTTTCATGGTTCAGCGTGACCGATCCCGGCGCGGTCCTGGCCTCGCCCGACAGCGCCGCCAGCAATTCGTCCTGGCCGTTTCCGGCAACCCCGCCAATGCCCAGAACCTCGCCTGCGTGCAGCTCGATCCCGATATGGCGCAAGGGCGTGCCAAACGGCGTGGCAGGTTGGACCGACAGGCCCGAGACCTTGAAGATGACCTCGCCCAGGTCAACATTGGTGCGCGCCGGTGTGGCCAGCGATTTGCCCACCATCAGTTCGGCCATTTCAGCCGCCGATGTGTCGCGCGGGGTGCATTCGCCCACCACCTTGCCCAGGCGCAAAATGGTGGCCTCATCACACAGCGAGCGGATCTCTTCCAGCTTGTGGCTGATATAAAGGATCGCGGTGCCCTCAGTGCTGAGCTTGCGCAGGGTGTGAAACAGGATCTCGACCTCCTGCGGGGTCAGCACCGATGTCGGTTCATCCATGATCAGCAATTTGGGATCCTGCAGCAGGCAGCGGATGATCTCGACCCGCTGGCGTTCGCCGGCGCTGAGATCACCGACCAGCCGATCGGGATCCAGCGGCAGGCCATAGGCCTCGCTGACATCGCGGATACGGGCCGCAAGGGCGTGCTGCTTGGGCGGGTTTTCCATGCCGAGCGCCACGTTTTCGGCGACATTCAGCGCCTCGAACAGGCTGAAATGCTGGAACACCATGGCGACACCGGCGGCCCGCGCGGCGCGGGGCTCGGATGGCGCATAGGCTTCGCCCCTGAAGGTCATCGAACCGCTGTCGGGGCGCACCAGGCCGTAGATCATCTTGACCAGGGTGGATTTGCCCGCGCCGTTTTCACCCAGCAGGGAATGGACCTCGCCCGGCATGATCTGGAACGAGACATCATCATTGGCGACAACGCCCGGATAGGCCTTGGTCAGCCCGTTGATTTTCAGCAATGGGGCTTCGGTCATGACCCCCTCCGCCCTGTGGTCATCCGGTTCATGTCAGTTTTCCCCCCGAAACATGTTGCGCAGCCTCAGGCTGCATTTGTGTGGTGCCCCAGGTGCTGCTCAGCAGGCTAGCGGCGACGCCGACGGCAATGGCTTGCGGATGCTTGCCAAGGGCCGGATCGCCGATCGGGCAGGTGATGCGTGAAATCTGATCGGGCATATGGCCCAGTTGGGTCAGCCGTTTGCGAAAGCGCGCCCATTTGGTGGCCGATCCGATCAGCCCCGCAAATGCGAAATCGCGGGCCAGCAGGTGGTGACAGATCTCGAGATCGATCGCATGGCTATAGGTCAGGATCAGGTGTTCGGCATGATCGGGGGCCAGCGCGGTGGCGGTGGCCGGTGCGGCGGTGGGCAGGATGCGGGCCGGGGTCTTGTCCGGGAACCGCTCCGGCCCGGTATCGACCCAGGTCAGCGCGATCTCGGGCAGCGGGGCCAGCACATCAACCAGGGCGCGCCCGACATGGCCGGCCCCGTAGATCCAGATCTGGCGGGTGGGCCGGGCCAGAGGCTCGGCGACCCATCCCTGCACCAGTTCGCAGGCAAAGGGGCGCGCGCCCGACCGCGCCTGGCGCAGCCTGCCTTGCAGTTTCAGCGGCATCCGGGTGCTGGCATCACCGGGCAGCGGCCGCGCAACGAAATCACCGCTGACGGTCGCCAGGCGGGCGGCGTCCCACAGCTCGGTCAGCAAGGTCACGGCCCCGCCGCAGCATTGCCCAAGATTGGGCCCAAGCGGGATCTTGTCCAGGCGATCATGCGTGCCAAAGCTGGCCCGGGCCCGCGCCACCGCCTCAAATTCCAATGCGCCGCCGCCGATGGTGCCGCTTTGCCCGGTCTGCCAGACCAGCATGGATGTGCCGACCCCGCGCGGAACGGACCCCGAACAGGACACGATGACAACGCGCATCACCGGCCCGTGTTCGGCAATCGCGGCAGCCAGGGTTTCAGCATCAAAGCTCATGCCCGGGCCCGCGCAATGGCACCCAGCACGGCCTCGGCGGTGGCGGGGGCCTGAAGGTCGGGGTAATGTGGCCCGCAGGCGGCGATGGCATCGCTCAGCGCCATCAGCACAGAGATCCCGTGCATGAAGGGTGGCTCGCCCACCGCCTTGGACCGGTAGATGGTTTCCACCCGATTGGGCGCATCCCAAAGGGCCACGTTGAAGATGTCGGGCCGGTCGGAACAGGCCGGGATCTTGTAGGTCGAGGGCGCATGCGTGCGCAGGCGGCCCTTGTCGTCCCAGACAAGTTCTTCGGTGGTCAACCAGCCCGCGCCCTGAACAAACCCGCCCTCGATCTGGCCGATATCAATCGCCGGGTTCAGGCTGCTGCCCGCATCGTGCAAAATATCAGTGCGCAGAATGCGGTTTTCGCCGGTCAGCGTGTCGATCACGACTTCGGAACAGGCCGCCCCTTGGGCAAAGTAGAAAAACGGCCGCCCGCGCCCGGCGATGCGGTCCCATTCGATATCGGGCGTCTTGTAAAAGCCGGTGGCGCTCAGGCTGACACGGCCCATATAGCTGCGCGCGGCCGCCTCGGCAAAGGGAATCGCTTCCGCCCCCAGATGCACCATGCCACCGGCAAAACGCACCTCAGCGGGCTTGATCTGATGCTCGGATGCCAGGAATTCCGCCATCCGGTCGCGGATCGTGTCGCAGGCGGCTTTCACCGCCATGCCGTTCAGATCCGTGCCCGAGGAGGCCGCCGTGGCCGATGTGTTGGGCACCTTGGCGGTATCGGTTGCGGTGATCTTGACCATATCGGTCGGAATGCCAAAACGATCGGCAGCCACCTGGGCCACTTTCAGAAACAGACCCTGGCCCATTTCCGTGCCGCCATGGTTCAGATGGACCGAGCCATCCTGATAGACATGCACCAGCGCACCGGCCTGATTGAGATGGGTCAAGGTGAAGGAAATACCAAATTTCACCGGCGTCAGTGCGAGGCCCTTTTTCAGCACCGGCTGGCGTGCATTCCACTCTGCAATCGCGGCCCGGCGCCCGGCATAATCGCAATCTTGCGCCAGCTTTTCGGTCAACCCGTTCAGCACGAAATCGGTGACCGGCATGTGATAGGGCGTGGTCTGTTGCCCGCCCGGCATCGGCTGGGGCGAATGCGCCCCGCCAAAGCGCCGCGCCGATCCGGTCCCGCTCGATAGCCTGTGCGCGGTTCCGGCCTTCTTTGCGCCGGAAATATCCTCGGGGGGGGTGGGGGGGGCAGACAGCCCCCCCTGCGCCACGCCAGCCCCAAACGCATCATCATAATAATTGCGCTGCCTGACCGCCAGCGGATCCAGCCCCAGATGATGCGCGATATGGTCCATCACCCGTTCAATCCCGACCACGCCTTGCGGGCCGCCAAAGCCACGATAGGCGGTGGCGCTTTGGGTGTGGGTGCGCAGCCGGTGGCTGGTGATCCGCGCGGCGGGCAGGTGATAGGCGTTATCGGCATGCAGCATGGCGCGGTCGGCCACCGGCAGCGACAGGTCCATCGCCCATCCGCAACGCGTGGCCTGGGTGAAATCAACGCCTGCAATGCGCCCGTCATCAGCCACGCCGACCCGGTAATCGATGCGGAAATCATGGCGCTTGCCGGTGATCATGAAATCATCATCCCGGTCATAGCGCATCTTGGCCGGTCGCCCGGTTGCGCGCGCCACCAATGCACAGGCAATCGCCAGATGGTTGCCCTGGCTTTCCTTGCCGCCAAACCCGCCGCCCATGCGCCGGGTCTCGACCCGCACGCCATGCATCGGCAGATGCAGCGCGTGGGCCACCTTGTGCTGGATCTCGCTCGGGTGCTGCGTGGAGCTGTGCACCAGCATGTCGCCGCCTTCCTGCGGCATCACCAGCGCGGCCTGCCCTTCGAGGTAGAAATGCTCTTGCCCGCCCATCTCGATGCGGCCCTCGATGATATGGGCCGCGCCCGCCAGCGCCTGATCGACATCGCCTTTTTGATAGATACGCGGGCCGTCCTCGAACCGGCTGTCGGCGGCCAGCCCGGCGTCGATGGTCAGGATCGCCGGGGCTTCGTCATAGGTCACATTCGCCAGAATCGCGGCCTTGCGCGCCGCCAGATGGCTGGTGGCGGCAACCAGAAACAGCGGCTGGCCAATATAGTGCACGCTGCCATCCGACAGCAGCGGCTCATCATTGTTTGACGGCGAACAATCGGGAATTTCGTCAAGATCGTCCCCGGCGATCACGGCCACCACGCCGGGGGCGGCGCGCACGGCGTCCAGATCCATGCCCGCGATCCGGCCATGCGCGATCTGGGCCATGCCAAAGGCCAGATGCAGGCAATTGGCGGGCACCGGGATGTCATCGACATAGCGCGCCTGGCCGGTCACATGCAGCGGGGCCGCGTCATGGGGCAAGGGTTTGTGAACGCTCATGGGGCGACCTCCAGCACATTGACCGCTATGCCCTGATCCTCATGGAAATAGCGCAGCAGCATGTTGGCCGCCGCCGTCAGCCGGTAGCCGGCCGAGGCGCGCATATCGGTCATCGGGGTGAAATCCTTGCCATATTCGCCCATCGCCGCGCGCACGCTCGCCTCGGTCCAGGGCCGACCCACCAGCGCCGCCTCGACATGGGCTGCCCGTTTCGGAATCCCCGCCATGCCGCCATAGGCGATGCGGGCCTGCGTGACGGAGCCGTTTTCCACGCGGATGCTGAAGCAGCCGCAAACCGCCGAAATATCCTGATCAAACCGTTTGCTGAGCTTATAGCAGCGCAGCCGGTCGGGCTGGCGCGGAATCGAAACCGCCTCGACAAATTCGCCGGGCGCGCGGTCCTGCTTGCCGTAATCGAGGAAATAATCCTCCAACGCCAGACTGCGCCGCGCATTGCCCTGGCGCAGATGCAGCGTGGCATTCAGCGCAATCAGCGCGGGCGGGGCGTCGCCAATGGGTGATCCATTGGCGATATTGCCGCCGATGGTGGCCGCATTGCGCACCTGAACCGAGGAAAACCGGCGCAGCAATTCGGCCAGCGACGGGTGGTGCGGCGCGACGACCGGCATCATGTCGGTGAGGGTGACCATCGCGCCAAGGCGGATGTCGTCTGCGGTCTCGGATATTTCCCTGAGATCGGTGCAGCCGCCCAGAAACGCCACCGGATCAAGGTCGCGCAGGGATTTGGTGACCCACAGGCCCACATCCGTGGCCCCCGCAATCAAGGTGGCATCGGGGTTGGCGGCATACCATTGGGCCAGATCGTCGGAATTGGCCGGGCTGTAGGGGGCGCTGTCCTGCGGCTCGGCCACCACTGCCGCATCCGTCTGCATCCAGTCGGGAATGGGCTGTTCTGCGGCGGCCTCTGCCGCGCGGATGATCGGCGCATAGCCGGTGCAGCGGCACAGGTTGCCTGCCAGCCGGTCGTCAAAATCAGTGGCCCCGTTCATATGTGCCGCGGCCAGCGATGCAATGATGCCCGGCGTGCAGAAGCCGCATTGCGAGCCGTGATGCTCAACCATGGCCTGTTGCACCGGGTGCAAGCTGCCATCCGGGCCGGTGATGCCCTCGACGGTGCGCACGGCTTTGCCTTCAAGCTGCGGCAGGAACAGAATGCAGCCATTCATGGCGCGCGCCCCCCCGGCATCGCTGACCAGCACCGTGCAGGCCCCGCAATCGCCTTCGTTGCAGCCTTCTTTGGTGCCGGTCAGGCCCTGATCCTCGCGCAGCCAATCCAGCAGCGTCCGTGTCGGGGCCAGGCCCGTCACCTCAACAGGCCGACCATTCAAGTGGAAACGCACCGTATCTTGCATCGCAGATCTCTGTCGCGGTCTGGTCGGAGGGTCGTTGCCCTCAAATGCGCGGCCCGATGCGACGGAAGGCGCGACGCCGAATTCCCTGTATGGCGTTCAGGAAAGCGGCTTTTTGTCGCTGTGGCAAGTGTTCATGCGGGAAAGAATAGGGAAAGACTTTCAACAGAACGGATAAAATAACAGTGGATTTCAGGGCCGCGCCCCGCCCCCATTGCCGGGCGGTCCCTGCCCGATCTGTGCATAATGTCATGGCAGCTCGGGCGCAACCTCGCTAGCTTGCATATATGACCAGCACCCCCCGATTCATCCACCTGCGCACCCATACCGAATACTCGCTGCTGGAAGGCGCGATGCGGGTCAAAAAACTGCCCGCGCTCTGTGCTGGCATGAATATGCCGGCAATCGCCGTCACCGATACCAACAACATGTTCGCGGCGCTGGAATTTTCCGAAACAGCCGCCAAGGCGGGGGTGCAGCCCATTGTCGGCTGCCAGGTGGATCTGGAATATGAACCGCCCGCGCCGGGCGAAAAGCCGCGCCCCTATGCGCCCATCGTTCTGCTGGCGCAAAACGCGGTCGGGTATGGGCATCTGATGAAGCTGAACTCCTGCCTCTACCTGCGTGGTGATGGCACCCTGCCGCATGTGACCCTGGCCGAGCTTGCGGCGCATGCTGCCGGGCTTATTTGTCTGACCGGCGGGCCGGATGGCCCCGTCGGTCGGCTGTTGCGGGGCGACCAGCGGCCCAGGGCCGAGGCGCTGATGGCGCGGCTGAGCGATATCTACGGTGACCGGCTGTATGTCGAATTGCAGCGCCACCCGTCTGAAGGCGGCCTGCCCGAGGCCGAACGCCTGTCGGAACAGGGCCATGTCGAGATCGCCTATGCGATGGATCTGCCGCTGGTGGCGACCAATGATGTCTATTTCCCCAAGCCCGAGATGTATGAGGCGCATGACGCGCTGATCTGCATCGCCGAGGGGGCCTATGTCGATCAGCAAGAGCCGCGCCGCCGCCTGACGCCGCAGCATTATTTCAAGTCGCCCGAGGAAATGGCGACGCTGTTTGCCGATCTGCCCGAGGCGCTGGAAAACACCGTCGAGATTGCGCGCCGCTGTGCTTTTCGCGCCCGCACCCATGATCCGATTCTACCCAAATTCGCTGATGATGAGGTCGAGGAGCTGCGCCGCCAGGCCCGCGAGGGCCTGAACAGGCGGCTGGCGGTGATCCCGCATGCGGCACCGGTCGAGGACTATGAGGCGCGGCTGGAGTTTGAGCTGGGGATCATCGAGCGCATGGGCTTTCCCGGCTATTTCCTGATCGTGGCCGATTTCATCAAATGGGCCAAGGATCGGCATATTCCGGTCGGGCCGGGGCGTGGCTCGGGCGCTGGATCGCTGGTGGCCTATGCGCTGACGATCACCGATCTTGATCCGTTGCGTTACCAGTTGCTGTTTGAACGGTTCCTGAACCCCGAACGGGTCTCGATGCCCGATTTCGACATTGATTTCTGCATGGACCGGCGCGAGGAAGTGATCCGTTACGTGCAGGAAAAATATGGCCGCGAGAAGGTCGGCCAGATCATCACATTCGGCGCGCTTCTGTCCAAGGCGGCGGTGCGCGATGTGGGCCGGGTCTTGCAGATGCCCTTCATGCAGGTCGACCGTCTGTCGAAGATGATCCCGGTGGAGGGCGTCAAGCCTGTCAGCATCGAAAAGGCGCTGGCCGATGAGCCGCGCCTGCGCGAAATGGCGAAAGCGGAGGAGGTCGTGCAGCGGCTGTTGACCTATGGCCAGCAGGTTGAAGGGTTGCTCAGGAATGCCTCCACCCATGCCGCCGGTGTGGTGATCGGTGACCGGCCGCTGGATGAGCTGGTGCCGCTCTATCAGGATCCGCGATCAGACATGCCCGCGACCCAGTTCAACATGAAATGGGTGGAGCCGGCGGGGTTGGTCAAGTTCGACTTTCTGGGCCTGAAGACATTGACGGTGATCCAGAATGCGCTGGACCTGCTGAAGCCGCGCGGGGTCGAGATTGATATCGGGTTGATCCCGCTGGACGATGCGAAAACCTATGAGCTTTATGCCAGTGCCAGAACGGTGGCGGTGTTTCAGGTGGAAAGCTCCGGCATGATGGATGCGCTGCGGCGCATGAAGCCCACCTGTATCGAGGATATCGTGGCGCTGGTGGCGCTGTATCGTCCCGGCCCGATGGAGAACATCCCGGCCTATTGCGAGGTCAAGAACGGGTTGAAGGACCGCCAATCCATCCATCCGCTGATTGATCATATCCTTGAGGAAACCCAAGGCATCATCGTCTATCAGGAACAGGTGATGCAGATCGCGCAGGTGATGGCGGGATACAGCCTTGGCGGGGCCGATCTGCTGCGCCGGGCCATGGGCAAGAAGATTGCCGAGGAAATGGCCAGGGAACGCCCCAAATTTGAAAAAGGCGCGATGGAGAACGGCGTCGACAAGCGCAAGGCGGCCGAGGTTTTCGACCTGCTGGAGAAATTCGCCAATTACGGCTTCAACAAATCGCACGCCGCCGCCTATGCCGTGGTCAGCTATCAGACCGCTTGGCTGAAGGCGAATTACCCGGTCGAATTCATGGCCGCGGTGATGAATTGCGATATCCACCTGACCGACAAGCTGAGCATCTACAAACAGGAGGTCGACCGGCTGGGGATCGAGGTGATCGCGCCCTGCGTCAACCGGTCTGCCGCGATGTTCACGGTCAAGGATGGTGCGGTGGTCTATGCGCTTGGCGGCCTCAAGAATGTCGGTGCCGATGCGATGCGGCTGATCGAGGAAGGGCGCGGCGATACCCCCTTTGCGACGCTGTTCGACCTTGCCCGCCGGGTCGATCTGAAACGGGTCGGCAAGCGACCGCTGGAAATGCTGGCCCGCGCCGGGGGGTTTGATCAGCTCGACCGCAACCGCGCCCGGGTCTTTGCCAGCCTTGATGCGCTGGTGGGCTATTCGGCCGCGATCCATGAACAGCGCGGTTCAAGTCAGGTCAGCCTGTTCGGCGAAGCCGGCGATGATCTGCCCGAGCCGCGCCTGGCCGCGCGGGAGGACTGGCTGCCCAATGAACGGCTGGCGGAGGAGCACAAGGCAGTCGGGTTCTACCTGTCCGGTCACCCCTTGGATGATTACATGCCGGCGCTGCGGCGCAAGAAATGCCTGACGCTGGAGCAGGTGCAGGCGCGCGCCGAAGGCGGCGCGTTTGTTACAAAGATGGCGGGGTCGGTATCGTCGCGTCAGGAACGCAAAAGCCAGCGCGGCAACCGGTTTGCCTTTGTCCAGCTCTCCGACCCGACCGGGCTTTTTGAGGTCACCATGTTCTCGGATGTGCTTGAGGTGGCGCGCGAGCATCTTGAAAGCGGGTCCAATGTGGTGCTGACGGTGGAGGTGACCTTTGACGGCGATCAGTTGAAACTGCTGGCGCGCGGGGTGCAGCCGATTGATGGCGCAGTGGCGGATGCGGGCGGTGCCGGATTGCGGGTGTTCATCGAGGCACCCGGCGCGCTCGCTGGTATCGCAAGCCTGTTGGAACGCGCCCGGGCCGAGGCCAGGCTGAAAGGCCGCGGGCCGGTGCAATTATGCCTGCTGGACCCGGATCTGCCGGGGGAGGTGGATGTGTTGTTGGGCGAGGATTACCCGGTCAACCCGCAGATCAAGGGCGCGCTGAAAAGCCTGGACGGCGTGGTGATGGTCGAGGAAGTGTGAAACGGCCTGGCGGGCGCTTTGCGGCCCCCCCGGGATGATGCGCGCCAGTGCGGCGTGAATCGGCCCAAACCCGCGAAAATCGACCGCCGCCCTTTCTCGAACCCTGAAAATTTGGACAATTCTTTGATATAAGGCACGTCTCTGAATAGCTGAGACAGGATGCATCGCTTGGACCGCGTTGAACTCCTGGTTTTCAGGCAGCGTCAGGTGGGTCAGGTTTTCCGAGACGTGCTATAAGAAGCAAAAGACCCCTGCCTGCATTCCTTTGGCCGGGGTCCTGCCTTGCCATGCGGAGCCAATCGGGGGCCAGTGCCAATGACGATCAGAGACGTCACCCGCGCATATTGCGAAAAGAATGACATGCTGGCCCTGGTCAGCTTGGTCGGCACGTTCGGCTTTTATTTCCTGACCCTGGCCGCCGCGATTGCGGTGTTCGATATCACCGCGCTGATGATCCTGCTGACGGTGATCAACGCGCTTGCCGGGGTGCGCCTATATGTGTTGCAGCATGATTGCGGCCATTATTCGCTGTTCTCCAAACGCTGGATGAACGATCTGGCGGGCTATGGCCTGTCGGTTTTCACGCTGACGCCCTTTCGGGTGATGCAGTTCAACCATAATGAACATCATCGGTTTCTGGGCGATCTGGAGGCGCGCCGGGCCGGCGAGATTCACACCATGACGCTGCGCGAATGGGAGGAAGTCGGGTTCTGGCAACGGCTGCGATATCGGCTGTATCGCAACCCGGTGTTCCTGATCCCCCTGGGCGGGCTTTTTGTCTATGCGCTGCGGTATCGCTGGCCGAAGAACACCCTGGCGGTCGGAATGTGGGGCGTGGTGGCGCATAATCTGGCGCTGGCGGCCTGGATCTGGGCATTGTGGCTGATGGCAGGGCCGCCCGGTTTGATCATCTATGCCATGACCGTGGTCGTGGCCGCCTGCACTGGCGTGTTTCTGGTCTATCTGCAGCATAATTTCGAGGATACCTATTGGGATAGGCACCCTGACCTGAGCCATGATCTGGCGGCCTTGCAGGGATCATCGGCACTGGATCTGGGATGGTGGTTTGATCTGGCCACCGGCAATATCGCCTATCACGATATCCACCATTTCAACGCCAATATCCCATCCTATCGCCTGCGCAAATGTCACCGTGCGATCCGCGATGAATTTGGATTGCCGGTGATCATCTGGCCCGAGGCGCTGCGCAGTTTCACCCTGAAGCTGTGGGATGAGGAGGCCGGGCGGCTGGTGCCGTTTCCGCGCCGAAAATCGCGGATGGGACCGGGGGTTTCGGCCGGGGCCTGACGGCCCCTGGCTGACCGGCGGGCGTGGGGGCGTGGCGCTGAAGCCGGGTTTGTGGTTGCGCCTGTCGCGGGTGGGCTTTGTGCATTTATAGCGCGACGCGCCTGATCGGATTCGAGCATTCATCACCCGGACCGAGGCAGCGTTCGCGCAATCGAATGCGTTCGGGTCGGCCGGTGAATTCGATTTGGCGCGACGCGCTCTAGGGGGAGACCATCATCGGCGGGCGGGGTGCGATGCGAGGTCTGGAGCCTTCGGCGAGGATATTTGATGCGCAAAGAAGCCCGGATTGGGCCTGCGGTTTTGCGGGCCTACCAATGCGGCGGTTTCTGATCGGCCAGCGGGGCGGTGCCGCTGGCATCGGCTTCGCGTTCGGCCTCGCGCATCATCAGCATTTCGACACGCGCGGTGAGCGTGGCGATATCGCGGTCCTGGCGGGCGATGACATCTGACAGCTCCTCGACCTGGCGGGTGAGATGGGCGAGGGCTTCTTCGGTTTTCAGGGCTGTGTTCATGGGGTGGATTTTAGGCCTCCTGCAAGTGAAAGGCCAGCCCGTCGCTTGCTCTGGCTGGTCCCCTGAGCTAGATGGCGGGCGACCCCGAATTTCCATGCGGATGGATGGTATGGCCAAAGTGAAGAAACAGCCGCGGCCCAAGGCCGAGACCCCCAAGGGGTTTGTCGATTATTTTGGCGCGGATGTCAGCGAGAGAAGCGCGATGCTGGACAGGATCGGCGCGGTTTACCATCTGTATGGGTTTGATCCGCTGGAAACCCCGGCGATCGAGACCGTCGAGGCGCTTGGCAAGTTCCTGCCCGATGTGGACCGGCCCAATGACGGTGTTTTTGCCTGGCAGGATGAGGATGAGAAATGGCTGGCGCTGCGCTATGACATGACCGCGCCCCTTGCGCGCGTGGCGGCGCAGTTTCGCAATGATCTGCCGATGCCGTATCGGCGCTACACGATGGGGCCGGTCTGGCGCAACGAGAAGCCCGGGCCGGGGCGGTTCCGGCAGTTTTACCAATGCGACGCCGATACGGTCGGGTCGGCCTCGATGGCCGCCGATGCCGAGATCTGTGCGATGCTGGCCGATACGCTGGAGGCGGTGGGCATTCCGCGCAGCGATTATCTGGTGCGGGTGAATAATCGCAAGGTCTTGAACGGCGTGCTGGAGAGCATGGGGTTGGGCGATGACGAAGGCCGCCGCAATGCCGTGCTGCGCACCATCGACAAGTTCGACAAGGTGGGTGAGGCGGGCGTGCGCGAGCTGCTTGGCAAGGGGCGTCTGGATGCCTCGGGGGCCTATATTGACGGTGTGGGCTTGAGCGATGAACAGGCCGGGCCGGTGCTGGCGTTTCTGACCTCGAAAGGGGCGGATGGAGCTGCGACCGTGGCCAATTTGCGGGCAGCTGTCGGTGGCTCGGCCATTGGCACGGAAGGCGTGGTCGAGCTTGAAGAGATCACAGCGCTGCTGGAGGCCCAGGGCTATGGTGCCGACCGGATCGTCATCGACCCTTCGGTGGTGCGCGGCCTTGGCTATTATACCGGCCCCGTCTATGAGGCTGAACTGACCTTTGAGGTGCTCGATGACAAGGGCCGCCCGCGCCAGTTTGGCTCGGTGGCAGGTGGCGGGCGCTATGATGATCTGGTCAAGCGCTTTACCGGGCAGGCGGTGCCCGCGACGGGGGTGTCCATCGGGGTCGACCGGCTGCTGGCGGCGCTGCGCGCCAAGGGCCGCGCCGGGGCGAAGATGCCCGGGCCGGTGGTTGTCACCGTGATGGACCGTGACCGGATGGCCGATTATCAGGCGATGGTTGCCAGTTTGCGCAATGCCGGCATCCGGGCCGAGGTCTATCTGGGCAATCCGAGAAACTTTGGCAACCAGTTGAAATACGCGGACAGGCGCGCAAGCCCGGTGGCGATCATTCAGGGCAGCGACGAGGCCGCGCGCGGCGTGGTGCAGATCAAGGATCTGGCGTTGGGGGCGGAAATAGCCGCCCATGCCAGCCTTGAGGAATGGAAAAGCCAACCGGCGCAGCGCGAGGTGGCTCTGGGCGATCTGGTGGCGGAGGTGCAGGCCATTCTGGACCGGCTGACATGACCGACAAAGCCGCAGCCCGGGCCGAGGCCGAGCGTATTTTCGCCCTGTTCAAGGCGGCGGGCGCGCAGCCGGTTGATGCAGACCTGTTGCAGCCGGCCGGAACATTGCTGGATCTTTACGGTGAGGATATCCGGGCGCGGGCCTATGTCACGCAAGACCCCGATCAGGGCGAGATGATGCTGCGCCCCGATTTCACGGTGCCGGTGGTCGAGACCCATATGCGCGAGGGTGGCGAACCGGCGCGCTACACCTATCTGGGCGAGGTTTTCCGCAAACAGCAAAGCGGATCGGCGCGGGCGCGGGAATATTTGCAGGTTGGCTATGAGGTGTTTGACCGCGACAACCCCGAGGCTGCCGATGCCGAGGTCTTTGCCCTGTTCGGCAAGGCCCTGGCCCCGTTGCGGCTGCGCCCTGCCACCGGCGATATCGGCATTCTGAAGGCGGCGGTGGCCTGTCTGACCACGACCGAGCGACGCCGCGCAGCCCTGATGCGCCATATCTGGCGCCCACGTCGGTTTCGGGCGCTGCTGGATCGGTTCACCGGCCGCACGCCCCCCCACCCGACCCGTGCCGCCCTGGTGGAAAAAGCCGCCCGCCTTGGGGCCGAAGCATTGCTGAAAGACGCCGGCCCCGAGATCGGGCTGCGCAGCCGCGATGAGGTGGCCGCCCGGATTGAGGCCCTGACCCGCGACGCCGAAGAAGCGCCGATCGGGCGCAATGAGGCCGAGCTGCTGGACACGATCCTGGGCCTGCGCGAGACCCTGCCCAATGCGCATCAGCACCTGCGTGATATTGCCGTCGATCTGCCGGGCCTGACGCCCGCCATCGACCGGATGGCCCGGCGCATGGATGCGCTGGCGCTGGCAGGTGTGCAGGTTGATGAACTGCCCTTCGAGGCCAGCTTCGGGCGCAGCACGATGGAATATTACGACGGCTTCGTGTTTGGTTTTCTGGCCGAGGGGCGCGCCGATCTGCCGCCGGTCGCTACCGGCGGGCGCTATGACGCGCTGACGCGTGTCCTGGGCCGGGGTCAGGAGATCCCCGCTATCGGCGGCGTGATCCGGCCCGAACTGGTGCAGCTGCTGCGCGAGGAGGGGACATGACGCTGAAACTTGGTGTGCCCTCCAAGGGGCGGTTGATGGAAAAGACCTTTGACTGGTTCGCGGCCCGCGGCGTGACCATGCGGCGCACCGGATCGGACCGGGAATATGCCGCTGCAGTCGATGGGGCCGATCTGGATCTGGTGCTGCTGAGCGCCGGAGAGATCCCGCGCGAATTGCAGGCCGGGCGCATCCATCTGGGGGTAACGGGCAGCGATCTGGTGCGCGAACGCATTCCGTCCTGGCAGGATGTGGTCAAGGCGATGCAGCCGATGGGGTTTGGCTTTGCCGATCTGATCATCGCGGTGCCGGCATTCTGGATCGACGTCAACACTCTGGATGATCTGGACGCCGTTGCCGCCGATTTCCGCCGCCGCCATGGCCACCGGTTGCGGATTGCCACCAAATACCACCGGCTGGTGCGCGAATTTCTGCGCGATGCCGGCGTCGCCGATTATCAGCTGGTCGACAGCCAGGGCGCGACCGAGGGCACGATCAAGAACCTGACCGCCGAAGCGGTGGCCGATATTACCTCGACCGGGGAAACGCTGCGCGCCAATCATCTCAAGATCCTGCCCGACGGGCTGATCCATCGCAGCCAGGCTGTGCTGTTCAAATCACGCGTCGCGGACTGGGGCGACCGGGACCGCGCAGCGCTGGAACAGTTGAACGACCGGCTGCAGTAGCACGTTTGCACAAATGTAGAGTCCACAACACATGTTCGTGCATGTTCGCGCGCGCTTCAGGCATCGCTGGCTTCGGGCGTTAATAAAGGTTAACATTTGGTTAATAAGATGATTCTTATTTTTTCGATAATTTTTTCCGCATTTTCAATAAAGGAGCCCGCCTATGCGAATCAGCACTCTTTTTACCTCTGCCATTCTGGCCACACTTCCTGCCGCGGCCTTTTCCCAGACCATGACAATGACCTCTGCCGTCACGCTTGGCTTTGCCTCCAGCACCATTGACGTGGGCGGCGGTGACATCGACGTCAACACGATGTCGCTGGATTTCGAATCCGACACGATGTTCGGGTCCAACTTCAACCTGGGCCTCGATTTTGGCTTCACGCAAAGCGATTTCGACCTTGGCGGCGGGTTTGACGTGCAGGTCGATCTGATGACCCTGGCGATCGAGCCATCCTATCGCTTTGTCGGCGGTGGCTATGTCGGCGTCTATTACCGCATCGGCGATCTGGATGTGTCTATCCCTTTCATTCCCATCACCTTTGGGGTGGACACGCGGAATTACGGTATATTCGGCGGCTATGAAAACGGCCCGCTCTGGATCGAGGGCTTTGTCGGCACGTCGGATCTGGATCCCGGCCTGACCGGCGTCGACATCATGGATTACGGCATTGCCGCATCTTATGATATCGCGCCCGATTTCGAAGTGTTCGGCAGCGTCACCCGCACCGATATCGACACTGGCGGCGTGTTTGACGTTGACCTGACCAATATCTCGCTCGGGGCCGAATATGGCTTTGGCAACGGGCTGTCGGTCTATGGTTCGGTCGGGCGCACCGATATCGGCACGCCGCTGCCCTTTGGCATCGATGCCACCGATTTCACCCTTGGGCTGGCTTATGACCTCGGTCGGGGCGGTTCTGGCGTGCCTGTCAGCCTGAATCTGGAACTGTCGCGGACAAGCTTTGACTTTGGTCCGGGCGGATCGACCGATATTGACCGTATCGGGCTTGGCATAACCATTCCGCTTGGTGGCGGGTCGTCCGATCCGTTGAATTCGCGCACTTCTGCGGCGCGCGGCGATTACCGGTCGGTCATCGGACAGCTTGTCGGGACTTTCTGATCGGGTAGGGATGACTGCGAAAAACAAGGCCGGGCAGCGCAATCTGCCCGGCCCTTTTCGTTACCTTACACCGATTTCGGCCAGCGCAGATTGCAATGCGGGGGGCAGTTTGTCTTCCTGCGGACGGGCGGCGCGCAGGTCGCTTGGGGCATCTGACGGCGGCAGGTAGCGCCAGCCCTGAAAGGCGCGTTTGGGGGTCGCCTCGACCCGGATCAGGGGCCTGTCCAGCACGATGCCACAGCGGCGGATGCCGTCTTCGCCGATCACCTCATCAAGGTCCAGAATGCGCTGACGGCAGAGAATGACACCCTTTATCACCCAATAGATCGAACCGCCGTTCAACACCTCGCCCGCGCGCCGGGGCCACATGCGGGTGACGTGGCGGGGGCGTCTGTCGGGCCATCTGAGCCGCGCCGTTTCCTGCCATTGGGCCAGGGATTCAACCGATTCGGTGCCGACGGACAGCTTGATCAGATGGGTGAATGTGGCGGACATGATCGATTCCTTCTGAAATGCAACATAGCCGGGCGAACCGGCCTTGCCAACGTTGACCCCCGCAGGTCTTGTGGGTATCTTGGCACCCTTCCACTATCTATATGGACCTGACCGAATCCGGCAGGACGAGACACATGAGCCGCTTCTCCGCCCCCATTGCCGAAGCCATCTGGGACATGAAATACCGGATGAAGGCGGCGGATGGCACGCCCATTGACCAGACGGTCGAGGATAGCTGGCGGCGCGTGGCGCGCGCGCTGGCCGCGCCCGAGGATGACCCGCGCGCCTGGGAAGACCGGTTCTATGATGCGCTGGACGGGTTCAAATACCTGCCTGCGGGCCGCATCACGGCAGGCGCGGGCACCGGGCGCAATGTCACGCTGTTCAACTGTTTCGTCATGGGCACGATCCCCGACAGCCTGGAGGGTATTTTCCAGAGCCTGAAAGAGGCCGCGCTGACCATGCAGCAGGGCGGTGGCATCGGCTATGATTTTTCGACCATCCGGCCCAAGGGCGCGGATGTGAAGGGGGTGGCGGCGGATGCCTCGGGGCCGCTGTCCTTCATGGATGTCTGGGATGCGATGTGCCGCACCATCATGAGCGCCGGCAGCAGGCGCGGCGCGATGATGGCGACCCTGCGCTGCGATCACCCCGATATCGAGGATTTCATCACCGCCAAATCCGACCCGGCCCGGCTGCGCATGTTCAACATGTCGGTGCTGGTCAGCGACCCGTTCATGGCGGCGGTGAAATCGGACGGCCCCTGGGATCTGGTGTTTGACGGCAAGATCTTCCACACGGTGGCGGCGCGCGATCTGTGGAACAGGATCATGCAATCGACCTATGATCATGCCGAACCCGGCGTGATCTTCATCGATCGGATCAATGCCGCCAATAATCTGAGCTACGCCGAGACCATCGCCGCCACCAACCCCTGCGGCGAACAGCCTCTGCCGCCCTATGGGGCCTGCCTGTTGGGCTCGGTCAATCTGGCAACGCTGGTGCGTGATCCGTTCGGGGACGGTGCCGCACTTGATATGGCCGCGCTTGAGGATCTGGTGCAGGTCGCCGTGCGGATGATGGATAACGTGATCGATGTCAGCCGCTTTCCGCTGCCTGAGCAGCGCGCCGAAGCGCAGGCCAAACGGCGCATCGGTCTGGGCGTGACCGGGCTGGCCGATGCGCTTTTGATGCTCGGGCTGCGCTATGGCTCTGATGCGGCGGCAGAGCGGACCGAGGCCTGGATGAAGGCCATCGCACATGCCGCCTATCGTGCCAGTGTCGCGCTGGCGAAAGAACGCGGGGCCTTCCCGCTGTTCGAGGCCGAGGCCTATCTGGCATCGGGGAACATGGTGAATATGGACGCCGACCTGCGCCAGGACATCCGCAAATACGGCATCCGCAATGCGCTGCTGACCTCGGTCGCGCCGACCGGCACCATCAGCCTTTATGCCGGCAATGTCAGTTCGGGCATCGAGCCGGTCTTTGCCCATGCCTATACCCGCAAGGTGCTGCAACGCGATGGCAGCCGGAGCGAGGAAGAAGTGGTCGATTACGCGGTGCAGATGTGGCGTGAAAAATTCGGTGACGCGGATTTGCCCGATTATTTCGTGAATGCGCAAACGCTGGCCCCGCTGGAACATGTCAAGATGCAGGCGGCGGCGCAGAAATGGGTGGATTCGAGCATCTCGAAGACCATCAACTGCCCCGAGGATATCAGTTTCGAAGCGTTCAAGGAGGTCTATATGCAGGCCTGGGATATGGGCTGCAAGGGCTGCACCACCTACCGGCCCAATGACGTGACAGGGTCGGTGTTGAGCGTCAGCGAGGCATCCGAGGCGGGCCCGCAAAGGGCCGATGCCGAGGGCGATGTGGTCTATATCTCCGAACCGCTGGACCGCCCGGCGGAGCTGGAAGGCCATACCTACAAGCTGAAATGGCCCGACAGCAACCACGCCATCTATATCACCATCAACGATATCGTCATCGCGGGCCATCGCAGGCCGTTCGAGATTTTCATCAACTCAAAGAACATGGAGCATTTCGCCTGGACGGTGGCGCTGACCCGGATGATTTCTGCCGTGTTCCGGCGCGGCGGCGATGTGTCATTTGTCGTCGAAGAACTGAAGGCCGTGTTCGATCCGCGTGGCGGGGCCTGGATGGGCGGCAAATATGTGCCCTCGATCCTTGCCGCCATCGGTGGTGTGATCGAACGTCACCTGATCGCCATCGGCTTCATCGGCGGCGAGGGCATGGGCCTGAAATCCGACCCGCAGGCGCAGGTGAACCCGATGGGCGCGCGGCCCACGGTGCCCGCCTGCCCAAATTGCGGCGAATATGACATGCGGATGATCGAAGGATGCATGACCTGCGCCAGTTGCGCCTATTCAAAGTGTGGCTAGCGGCGCTGCGAATCTCGTGATAATTTGGCCTCAATTGAGCAATAAGTTGCGGCAAATCGCGACGGGTTAATGAGGCAGTGATGATGATGCGGGTTTTGGGCCGGGCAGGGGTTCTCCTGATTTTTATGGCAATGCTGCCGCAAACTGTGGTGGCCGAGGGGCGCGAGACCCTGGGCCAGGCGCGGCTGTTTACCAATGATCTGATCGGCGACGGGCGCGACCGCTGGCGGTCGGGGGCCTATAGTGTCAGCACCGTGCGCGGCCCGGAATGGACCGGGCAATTGCCGCTCAGGATGGGGCAGATCATGGAATACCGGTTTCGCGGCGAGACCATCGCGCCCGCGAACCTGAACGCGCCCGCAGCCGGTGACCGGCTCTATGCGGGCGTTCTGTCGGTCGGGGTGAATACGCTTTTCGGCTGGAACGGGTATGAGGTTTCGGCCGGGGCCGACATCATGGTGATGGGTGAACAATCCGGCGTGCGCGGGTTGCAGGAGGGGATCCATGACATGTTCAGCCTGCCCAGTGCCAATGTGCGGAATTTCCAGGTCGAAAACGGCGTCTATCTCAATGGCACATTCGAGATCGCGCGCGAGTTTGACATCGGCCCGGCACGGGCGCGCCCGTTTCTTGAGCTTCAGGCCGGGGTCGAAAACCTTGCCCGCGTCGGGTTTGACCTGACATTCGGCGATTATGGGCTGGATGGGCTGCGCCTGCGCGACAGCACCACCGGTCAACGGATTTCGGCCATCGACGGCGGCGTCGATAGCGGGTTTTCTTTCCTTGTGGGGGGCGATGCCGCCTATGTTGGCAGCTCGCGCTACCTGCCTTCCGATCAGGGTTATGAGGTCGAGGAGATGCGCTATCGGCTGCGCGCGGGGGTAAACTATGCCTTCGGGTCGTCGAACGTGTTTTACGGGCTGACCTATCTGTCAGAAGAATTCGTCGGCCAGCCAAGCGGGCAGACCGTTGGATCGGTTTCCTTCGGGATCGAATTCTGATCGGCCCGGCCCGGTATCCGACTCGAAAAGTGACGGATCGGCGAATCATTGCTTCCCAAGGTGATTCGCGCGTGCTAGATTCCGCTCAAAGAGCAGTATAAGCACTAAAAAACAGGCAAAAAGAAGATGAGCACGGGCATTCGGGGCCTGACCATGATCGCGTGGTCGCAAACCCTGATCGAGGGCGTTCCGGCAGATAATAATAGTGAACTGGCCGAAGGGATGACCTGGCGCTGGCATGGCCGAACGCTTCCATTGGAAGGCAACGGTGCCGCGCTGCTTCTGGGAGTCAGCCAGGACCACGCCGAGCTTCGTGCACGCGCGGCGCGGGTGGTGCGCAAACTGCTGCATCACCCCGCTCCGACCCAGAGCGAGGCCGCCGCCGAGGGCGCGGACCCGCTTTTTGCCGATGCATTCGTGCTGTCCGATAGCAGGCGGTTTTTCACCGTTGTTCCGGTGGCGGCGCAATCGGGTCGGCTGCCCATTCTGATTTTCCCCGACGAGATCCCCCCGGCCAACCGCGATCTGATGATCGTGAAGGCCAACCAGCCGCGGCCCCGGGCCTATACGCCCGAGGCTGCGGCTGTGATCTGCTTCACCCCCGGCACAAGGCTGCGCACGCCAGAGGGCGAAGTGGCGATCGAGGATCTGGGCCCCGGCGACAAGGTGCTGACCCGCGATGACGGCCCGCAGGAGGTCCAGTGGACCGGCCAGCGCCGGATGTCGGGGGCGCGGCTCTTTGCGATGCCGAAACAACGGCCGATCCGGATCCGCGCCGGCGCTTTGGGCCTGTATCGCCCGGACGAAGATCTGGTGGTGTCGCCCGAACATCGGGTGATTGTCACCGGTGCCGCGGCGCGTGACCTGTTTGGCCAGCCCGAAGTTCTGGTCTGCGCGCGCGATCTGATCGGCGATGCCCGCGTGACGGTTGACCATTCCTTGCGCGAAACCTGGTATGTGCATCTGATGCTGGAACGCCATCAGGTGATCTGGGCCAACGGGCTGCAGGTTGAAACCTTCCACCCCGGTTTCATGGGGCTGGACCATCTGGACGCCCGCCAGCGTGAGACGCTGTTTGATCTGCGCCCCGAACTTGGGGCCGATCCCTTTGCCTATGGCGCGCCGGCGCGGCGGATGCTGGACCAGGCTGAATCCGCGATTTTGATGCATGGCATGAGAGCCTCGCTGGCGCAGGCCTGATAGCGGCCATTGACACCCCGACTGACCCGTGTAAAACGCGCCTCATCCCGGCAGGAGACTGTCGGGGTTTTCATTGGTGTTGGTGGCCCCCGCAAGGGAATGCCTGTCGCGCTTCGGCGAAAGGACAACGCCCTTCATAGATGTCTGCATCCCGAAAAGTGGGAACCGGTTTTCGGATCAAGATGCAGAATCGCTTAAAACGAAGGAGATCAGACGGTGACCAAACGCACCTCTGCCAAATACAAGCTCGACCGCCGGATGGGCGAAAACATCTGGGGTCGTCCGAAATCCCCGGTCAACCGCCGCGATTATGGCCCCGGCCAGCATGGTCAGCGCCGCAAGGGCAAACTGTCGGATTTCGGCATCCAGCTGCGCGCCAAGCAGAAGCTGAAAGGCTATTACGGCGATCTGACCGAAAAACAGTTCCGCCGCATCTATGCCGAAGCCGAGCGGGTGCGCGGCGATACCGGTGAAAACCTCATCGGTCTGCTGGAACGCCGCCTTGATGCGGTCGTCTACCGCGCCAAGTTTGTGGCCACCGTCTTTGCCGCCCGCCAGTTCGTGAACCATGGCCATGTCACGGTAAACGGCCAGCGCGTCAATATCCCGTCCTACCGTGTGCAGGAAGGCGACGTGATCGAGGTTCGCGACCGGTCCAAGCAACTGGTGGTGGTGCTGGAGGCTGTGGGACTGGCCGAGCGCGACGTGCCCGATTACATCGAGGCCGATCACTCGAAGATGACGGCCACTTTCGTCCGCACACCGAGCCTGGGCGATGTGCCCTATCCGGTGATGATGGAACCGAACCTGGTTGTGGAATATTACGCGAAGAACTGATCCTCGCGGGCTTCCGATCAATTTTTCCGAAAAGGGCCGCCCCACGGATGGGCGGCCCTTTTTCTGTTTCCCGTCATGCCTGTCGGAAAGGACCGCCACATGCCCCACCCGGCCAGCGCATTGGGCGACATCGTGATGAGATGCTGGAACCGGGCAAGGGTTTTGCCGTCAATCTGAGCGTCGATACCTCGTCGCTTGATCTGATGCGGTTCTGCCGCGAATTGAAGGCACCTTGTATCGACATAATGGTCGAACCCCGGGCCGGGTCGAGGCGCATGAGACCGATTGGACGCCATTGCAGGACCGGTGGCAGCATTTCCCGGAAGATATCGACGCGGCCATGCCCTGGGCCTTTCGCAACGTGCCGGCGAGTTGAGGGACGATCCGCGCGCATCGATGCAAAAGCGCACATCCCGGTCGCGGCGGGCATCTCTCGCCAAGCGCGGGTTTTGAGCGTATGGGGCCATCATGATTGGCGACAGGATCAGAACCATGACGCTGGCGCAGGCCAAGGCGCTGCCGCGTTGGCGTCAGCCCATCGGTCTGCTGGTTCTGATGGCGCTGGCGATGCCGATTGCGTTTTCGACATGGTCGGCGCTGCTGAACAATTTCGTCGTTGAAGTGGCGCAATTTGACGGGGCCGATATCGGCCTGTTGCATACGGTGCGCGAGATCCCCGGTTTTCTGGCCGTGGGGGTGATTGTGCTGATCATCTTCATCCGCGAACAGGTGCTGGCGCTGGTGGCGTTGATTGTTCTGGGGGTGGCGACCGGGATGACGGCGTATTTTCCCTCGCTTGGCGGTATCTTGATGATCACGCTGCTCAGCTCCATCGGGTTTCACTATTACGAGACCGTGAACCAGTCGCTGCAACTGCAATGGATCGAGAAGAAGAAGGCCCCGCAGGTTTTGGGCTGGCTGGTCGCGATCGGGTCGGGTGGGACGCTGGTGGCCTATGCGATCATATTTTTGACCTGGCGCGCCTATGATCTGGACTATGCCACCGTCTATTGGGCGGGCGGCGGTTTTACCGTTCTGGCGGCGTTGGCGGCGTTTCTGCTCTACCCGCAATTTGAATCCGCGACTCCGCAGCGCAAGTCGATGGTGCTGCGGCGGCGCTACTGGCTGTATTATGCGCTGCAATTCATGGCCGGTGCCCGGCGCCAGATCTTTACTGTCTTTGCCGGGTTCATGATGGTCGAGCGGTTCGGTTTCGACGTGCATCAGATTGCGGGGCTGTTCATGGCGACGCTGGTTCTGAACATGATTGCGGCCCCGGTTCTGGGCCGGGCGGTGGCGGTATTTGGCGAACGCGCGGCGCTGGTTTTCGAATATATCGGGCTGGCAACCGTGTTTCTGCTCTATGCCGGGATCTATTATTTCGGTTGGGGCGTGACGCTGGCCATCGCGCTTTATATCGTCGATCACCTGTTTTTCTCGCTGGCGCTGGCGATCAAGACCTATTTCCAGAAAATTGCCGATCCGGCCGATATTGCGCCCACCGCCGCCGTGGCCTTTACCATCAATCATATCGCGGCGGTGTTCCTGCCGGCCTTGCTTGGGCTTTTATGGCTGATCTCACCGATGGCGGTGTTTTTGCTGGCAGCGGGCATGGCGTTTGGGTCGCTGGCGCTGGCCACGCTGATCCCGCGCCACCCCGAACCGGGGCGCGAAACCACGTTTGGTTTACCGGCCACCAGGCCGGCAGAGTAGACCGGGGCCGGAAGGGGGCCTATATTTCCCTGATCACAGGGAAGGGTGCTTGCCGATGTTTTTCACCAAAGCGAAAATATCCGGGATAATACCGGCCGCCGAGGCTTTGCCGGGTCGGGCCGACCCGATTGCCACCGCCGAAACCCATTTCGTCAATGGCCGTGCGCTGGTGCTCGATATTCCCGAAGGAATGCAGGTCGCGATGTTCGGCATGGGGTGTTTCTGGGGCGTCGAGCGGATGTTCTGGGGCCTCGATGGCGTCTGGCTGACCATGGTCGGCTATGCCGGTGGCCACACGCCCAATGCGACCTACAAGGAGGTCTGCACCGGTGCGACGGGGCATAATGAGGTGGTGCGTGTGGTTTATGACCCTGCGGTGATTTCCTATGAGGCGCTGTTGAAGGTGTTCTGGGAGAACCACGACCCGACCCAAGGAATGGCGCAGGGCAATGACCGGGGCACCCAGTACCGGTCCGGGATCTACACGTTTGGCGCGGCGCAGGCGCGGGCGGCAGCGGCAAGCCTGCCCGAGATGCAGGCGCGGCTGAAGGCGGCAGGCTATGGGTCGGTCACAACCGAGATCATCGCCGCACCTGCGTTTTATTTCGCCGAGGATTACCACCAGCAATATCTGGCCAGGAACCCGGGCGGCTATTGCGGGGTCGGCGGCACCGGGGTGTCCTGCCCGATCGGGATCGACGCCTGACGGCGCCGACCGATGCGCGGGCTGACGCCCGCGCGCGGCGAGAGTGGTTTTCTGTTGGAAAGATGAAGGGCGGCCCCGGTGGGGTTTCGGTGCCTGGCGGCACCGACCGGCGCGCGGGCTGCGCCCCCGCGTTTTTTTGAGTATCCACTCCTAGGTTCCAACCCCCCGTCTTCCAGACGGGCCTGCTTTAGCATGAAGAATCGGTTATGATCTTATCCTCCCGAAAATGAGCCGCCCGATAAGGGTAAAGGCTCATTTTCGGGAGGATAAGATCAT